>CAJXME010000023.1 GCA_913056245.1 uncultured Alphaproteobacteria bacterium
GAAGAGCATCGGGCACCATCGCCCAATTCGCGGCGTGAACCGCATCATCTATCAACAGCGGCGCATGGATATCGGCATCTCGCTCAAAACTAGCGCCCAAGGCAATTTGCCCATCGGACGCTTTGACCAAATAGCCGTTGAAACTGAGCGCGTGATCCAAGGCGATTTGCCCTTTTGGCAGATGACTTACCCGACCTGCGGTGATCTGCAATGGCAATAATGGATCAATCCAGTTGGCTGTTAGCGCTGCCGCCCCCGCGCCAGATGCCAACACCACGCAATCAGCGTTAATATCCCCTTGATTGGTGATCAATTGCCAAGCCCCTCCATCAAGGCATTTCATCTTCTCAACGCTCACGCCAAAACGAGTGTCGATTCCATCCAGCAGCGCCTTGGTCAGCGCGCGCGGATCAACCCCGCCGCCTTCATGAAAAATGAGAGCTGGATCAGGGCAGGCAAAGCCAATCTCGCCTTCCAAGTCTTCCCCTTGAGCATGGGACAGTAAGGCTGGCGACCACGGGCGTTTTTGCAATTTGTCATAACGGGCTACTTCGCGGGTATTGGCGGCAAAAACCACGGCCTTATCCGCTAGATTAGCCCCCTTAAGACGACCGAGCCATCGCGCATAACCATAGGATGCGATGGAAAGCCGCTCACTATCGCCGCCAATCGCGGTCAATCGCGGCGCTTGCAGGGCGGCAATATTGCCCGACGCGCCATCCGCTGGCCCCTCACCTTTGCTCAAGACCATCAGATGCTGGCCATCCGCCAATTGAGGCTTTAAGGCTGCCGCCACCGATGCCCCCGCGATGCCCGCGCCGATAATCACAATATTCCTTGGTGTATGGGGCGGCGGTTGAACCTTTTGAGACGGTGTGCCTTCAAACCGCCCGGCAATGCGATGACGTTTATGGCCATATCCATCGAGCCGCTGGACGCTAAACCCCGCCTCGATCAGCCCGTTTCGCACCGATCCAGCGGCTGTAAAACTGCCAAAACTTGCCCCTTCAGAAGAACGGCTGGCCATGGCGGTGAAAAATTCAGGCCGCCACATCTCCGGATTGGATGCGGGCGCAAACCCATCCAAGAACCACGCATCCGCCTGAAAGAGGCTATCGCGGATCATGGTGAGGCTATCCCCATAAAGAAAATCGATGGTGACTTTACCGCCGAAGAGATGGCGGCGATGTCGCCCCGGCCAAACCGGCGGCAAAATACTGATCATGTCATCCAAGAGGTGGGCTATCTCATGAAAAGGCGTTAAAACCGTGCGGATCACCTCAGCCGGAAGCGGGGCGATTTCCGTGGTGATGTAATGAAGAGGCGGCGCCCCATCCCCTAGGCTGATCCAATGCTTCAATACCGCAAGGAAATTTAACCCTGTGCCAAAACCAGTTTCCGCGATCACCACCCGCTTACCGCTGGCCATACGACGGGGCAAATCATTGGCGTCAATAAACACCAATTCGGTTTCCGCAAGGCCATTTTCCGCTGAAAAATAAAGATCGCCAAACCGCTCGCTTACCAAGCAAGGGCGGCCATCGCGGGTTTCGATCGTGACCTTTGGATCAAGAAGAGGCGTCATGACCTCTGCATAGCAGAACAGCACAACGCCGTCATGTCTTGATCCGCCCTCGCATGGTCAGGGGCAATTGCGCGAGCATAAAAACGCCGCTTGCAGGCGCGAAGATAAAGGTTTTGACCCAAACCCATCCCTCATCGTCTAAGTTACGCCACGCCAGTTCATTGGCGATGGCCATGGCGGTAAAGAACATCCCCCAGCGCAGGCTCAGACTCATCCATGTGGCGTCATCAAGGTCAAATTGACCCTCAAAAAACCGTTTCATCATCGCGGTTTTCATCATAATTCCGCCCAGCAAAACCACGGCAAAACCGCCATTAAAGACCGTCGGTTGAATTTTGATAAAAATCGACGCGTCGAGAAGAACCGCCAAGATTGTGAAAATCACGGCAAGGACCACCGAATATAAGGGAAATAACGCCACCCGCTTTTGCCGCCACCACGCATAGGCCATCAAGCCAACACCGAGGAGCGCGGAGATCACCGCGGCCATGAAAATGCCGCCCCATTGAAAGCCGAGGAAAAACCCGGCGAGCGGTAATATTTCAATGAAGAACGCGAAAAGGCGCATACCGCTACCAGCGCTCAAGGTTAAGGGGGAGCACCGATTGCGCCGCCTCCCCACGCAGAAACGCTAAGGTGACGGAACCAATCTCAAAGCCATATTTGCTGATATAAGCGCGGTTGATCGCCACCTGATCATCCTGCTGATAAATCCAATCGTCAAAATGAACGCGAAAAGCGCCGTCATCGGTCACCAGATCAATGTCATAAGACCAATTGAGGGCGTTGCCCGCCACAACCCCTTGCGCCATGCCTGCGATATCCGCCGCTTGCCCGCGATATTGCACCAGCCCATCCGCCGTTCGGCCTTGATTGGCGATGGTCCAAACGCGCTTGGCCTTCTCGCCATCATCATAGAGAAAAGTTTCATCTAAAGTTAGGGTGTTGCCTTCCACAATGCCATTGATATGGACACGGAACTGCCGCTTCACATCGCCAAAACGATCTTCAAACACACCAAAAGCCACGGTCTCCCCCTCAAAAAACTCTTCCAAGGACAGAGACGGCGTTTTTTCAGCCTGTTGCATGACCGGTTGAGGGGCTCGAAATTCGATAAAAAGGGCAAGCCCGCCAATCACGGCCAAACCAAGGGTCAAAAGTTTCAGCCAAAACAGAATAAAGCGCGCCATGGGGAGGTCTCTTCCAATCAGGTTTACACGGTTTTGACTTAGCGCAAAACCAATCTGGGAAAAGCCCTCGTACGGTCACGCCCCTGCAAAATGCTGGTCGTAATGCGTGACCAGTTTATCTTTAACCATGCTCTTAATTTTACCGCTGAAATCACTGTAATGACTTGTTATTAAGTGATCATCAAAAGCGTTTTTATCGCGGTAGACTTCATAGAGGCTCACCATATCGGGATTATCGCTATGGCAAAGCACATCAAATTGCAAACACCCCTCTTCTTTCGCCATGGAGTTTTGCGCTTGGGTTTTTATGATGGGCATGAATTGATCCGCCATCCCGTCATTGAGGGTGAAGGTCACCATAATTGCATACATATTTAGCCTCCCGTTTAAGCCGTTGCGTTTTCGCAAAGGGAACACAAAGTTTCCGTGATGGCGTTCGTTCCCATATCGCCACCAAATTCTTTAGGCCGCAACGCGTGATCGGAAAACCCCTGCTCCACGGCCTTTTCAATGATTTGCGCGGCATCCGCATAGGGGGATTGCCCGGTTTTTTCCGCCAGATAATCCAGCATCAGCGCCGCGCTTAAAATGGTCGCCAAGGGATTGGCTTTATCCTGCCCCATAATATCCGGCGCGCTGCCATGGGCGGGTTGGAACAGCCCCGTGGTATCGCCAATCTCGCCGCAAGACGCCATGCCCATGCCGCCCACCAGCCCAGCGGCCAAATCCGACAGGATATCGCCAAACATATTTTCCGTGACCAGAACATCGAAATTCCAAGGCTGGCGGATCAATTCCAGCGCCATGGCGTCGACATATTGATAACTGGTTTCAACCAATGGAAATTCTGATTTCACTTCATCAAAAATCTTACGAAAGAACGCCATCGCGTTAAATACATTGGCTTTATCAACGCAAGTGAGTTTTCCCTGACGGCCACGCTGACGGCGTTTTTCCGCCAAACGAAAAGCAAAGCGATGGAGTTTTTCCGTGGTGGGACGGGTGATGCGCAAGGTTTCTTCAACGGCGTGATCGCCTTCAATCTTGCTTCGGCCATGGACGGCGGCGGTGTAAAAAAGCCCTTCGGTACTCTCGCGGATCAACACCAAATCGATCCCTGCCGCTTCTGGTGCGGCTAATTTTTGCGGGGCATTGGGATAGGCTTTGACCGGGCGAACCCCAGCATAAAGACCATAACGATCACGAAGACGCAAATGCGGCGAGATTTCCGTGCCATCTTGATGGCGAATAGACGGCAGGCCAATCGCGCCTAAAAAAATCGCTTCAGCCTTGCCCGCGCGTTCTTCACCACCCGGTTCGATATCAATACCTTCCGCCGCGTAATAACCCGCGCCCGCGTTAATTTCATCCAGATGAGGCATGGCGCAACCCACACGGCGTAAGGCGATTTCCATCACCTGAAGGGCGGAGTCAATCACGTCGCCGCCAATGCCATCGCCTTTGATGACCGCAATATTGCTGGTCACGCGCATGATTTGGCCCGATCCGCAAACCGCGCCGGCGAAAGCGATGCCTTCAGCCCAGCATCAACCTCTTGTTCTAAAATCGAATGAGCGGCGAAAAGCGATAGAGCCGGTGACGTTTGGATGCCGTAGCCGCCTTGACCCGCCAGCCAGAAAAACCCGCGGTGATCAGGATCAAACCCCGCCACCGGATCATGATCCGGCGCAAAACTCCTCAGCCCCGCCCAAGACCGCTCAATCCGCGTGACCTCAAGGGTTGTTTTTTGGCTGAACCGATCAATGCCTTCCGCCAATACCATATCATCAGGATAGGCGTCATGCGCTTCCACGGGGTCTTGGTCGGCTGGTGAGATCATCAAGCGACCCGCATCAGGCTTGGCGTACCAATTTTCAGCGGCAGGAACAAACATTGGCCAAGCCGCGCTGCCTTCAGGGCCGGGGATCATCACGGCCGACCGACGCTTTGGGGTGATGTGGCACGGCGCCACCCCGGCCATCAGCGCAATTTGATCCGCCCAAGCCCCCGCCGCGTTCACCACGATTGGCGCTTCATAAAGATTATCGCTTGTTTTGACCTGCCATGTGCCATTTACCATCGCGGTGATGGCGTGCGCCGGCTGATTTTTTTGCAAATCCGCGCCAGCGTTTCGCGCTTGGCGTTGGAAGCAGGTGAACAATTGATGGACATCCACTTCGCTCGCGCCCGATTCATAGACGGCGCGCTGAACCAGCGTTTCGTTTAAGATGGGTACCAGCGATTTTGCGCCTTGAGCATCGATGATCTCAAGCCCATGACTGCCGTCGATATAGGCGTCAAACGCCGCGCTATCATCGCCGAAATCAATGGTCATCTGGCCGCGAGGGCTAAGAAGCGGGGTTTCAGAAAACTCATCGTGATTTCGGAAGAAATCTTCGGAAAGCCGGTTCAATTGACGGATCACCGGCGGCCCATAATTCACGATGAACATCGCCGCTGACCGACCCGTCGAATGATAAGCGAATTGATCTTCGGCTTCCAAAAGGACGACGCTGCGATCCCCCGCAAGCCGCGCGGCCAAACTCATGCCCGCGATGCCGCCGCCGATGATGATGACATCTGCTGTTGTGGTCATGCGCCGCGACCCTTTTGCTCAAAAAGCGGCAACATGGCGGAGAAATCCTTGCCCTTACCGCCTTCATCCTCGACAAACCGGCGGTAGAGATCGAGCGCCGCCGCTCCCAATGGCGTGGCCGCATCCACCTGCTCGGCGGCTTCTTGCGATAAAGCCATGTCTTTCACCATCAATTCCGCCGCAAACCCGGGCTTATAGCCGTTATCCGCGGGCGATTGAGGGCCGATCCCCGGCGCCGGGCAATAGGTGTTGATCGACCAACTCGCCCCAGATGAGGTCGAAACCACGTCAAACATCTTCTGGCGATCAAGCCCCAGTTTATCAGCCAGCGCGAAGGCTTCACAGGTCGCGATCATGGTGACGCCAAGGATCATATTGTTGCAGATTTTCGCCGATTGCCCCGCGCCAGACGCGCCGCAGTGAACGGCTTTCTGCCCCATGATCTCAAAAAGCGGCGCCGCGAGCGCAAAGCCAGCCTCACTGCCACCCGCCATAAAGGTTAAGGTTCCCGCAGACGCGCCGCCAATGCCGCCGGATACCGGCGCATCCACTGCCAAAACCCCGAAGGCTTCCGCGTCTTTAGCGACCGCCACCGCACTGGCCACATCAACGGTGGAGCAATCGACAAACCCAGCGCCCGCGGACATTTGCGGCAGAATTTCCGCCGCCACTTGACGAAGAATAGCGCCATTGGGCAGCATCGTGATGACAACATCTTGGCCTTTCGCCGCCGCCGCCGCCGTTTCCGCCATGGTAAGGCCATCGAGCGCTTTGACCACCACGTCAAATCCCGTCACCTCATGACCAGCCGCCACCAGATTAGCGGCCATCGGCGCGCCCATATTGCCCAGACCAATGAATCCTATTTTCATCAGATGCTCCTTTAATCTATCGAGAAAAGAGCCTAGCCCGTCTCACCCGTCGCATCAACCGCATAGCGCATCAGATGATGCAAAACCTGAAGATTTAGCCTTGAAAACAGGTTTTCATCGATTGCGCGATCCCCAGCATCATCGCCCGATATTGCCCCGCTCCAGCCGCATAATCATGGCCAATCGGATCAAGGGAGACGTGAGGCAAGCGCGATTGCGGATCGACGAGGCGAAGCAATTTTGGGTCGAATTGCGGCTCGTGAAATAAGCAGGCGATCTTGCCGCTGCCGACCAATTGCCGGATCATCCGCACCCGCCGAATATCCGCTTGGGCGTCGTGATGATCAAGGATGCTGGCGCGGGCGTGAATGCCATAAGCATCCTCGAAATACGAATAGGCGTCATGATAGACAATCACCTGACGATCGTGATAGGGCGCGATCATGGCGGCGAGTTCCGCATCAAGCATGAGCAGGTCTTGTTTCGCTTGATCCGCGTTTGCCGCAAAGGCTTGGGCTTGATCAGGATAGGCCGCTGTTAATCGCGCTTCGATGAGGTCAACCATCGCCGCCGCGTTGCCGGGATCGAGCCAAAAATGCAAATCCATGCGGCCATAAACATGGTCATGGCCATGGTCGTCATGGGCATGATCGTCGTCAACGTGATCTTTACGGCCATGATCATCATCATGCTGGTGATTATCATCATGCTTCTCGTCATCATGCTTGTGATCGTCTTTATCGTCATCGTCACCATACTTATGGTCATGATCGTCGTCATGCACATGATCATCATGGCCAAAACTGCCTTTGAGGCGGCGTTCTTTGAGGCGCAAGCCATCGGCCGTGCTCATGGAAACCAGCCGTTGCTCTTGGTCATTGGCAGCGGCCGCTTTGGCAAAAAGCGGCTCAAACCCTTTATCGATGATGAAAACCAGATCAGCCTTGGAAAGATGCTTGCGATCCGATGGCCTAAGCACAATATTGTGAGGACTGACCTGCCCTTCCATCAGCAAGATCGCTTGCCCTTGATCGCCCAACACCATCTGCACCAAACTATGCAAAGGCCGAATCGACGCCGCCACATAAATCTCTTTTGCGCGAGCATCTTTCATGCTGAAGGTCAGCGTGAGCGCGATCATCAGCATGCTCATCACGCTAAAGATGCTGGTTTTCATGGTTTTTGTAGGACGCTTGATCATGATTCTATGGACTTTCGTGAATTGACAGACTCACTATTGTTATATTATAACATTACAACTGTCCATCACGAATCAAGACCATCGCGCGGGATTAAAATGTCGACTTGCCATAACCACCAGCAATGCCAGCATGACGCGCTGAAGACGGCGGAAAAACTTTGCGGTGAGCGAGGACAACGACTGACGCCGCAGCGCCGTCAGGTTTTGGCGCTGATCTGGCAGAGCCATCGCCCCATCAAAGCCTATGATCTGCTGGAGCAATTGCAACAAAATGACCCCGCCGCCAAGCCGCCCACGGTCTATCGCGCGCTTGATTTTTTGATGGAACAAGGGCTGATCCACCGCTTGGATAGCCTCAACGCTTTTACGGGATGCGGTCACCCTGACGGCCATCACCGCGATTGTTATTTTATGATCTGCCAAGATTGCGGCACGGCCAGCGAATATTGCGCGCCGTCTTTATCAAAGGCGATCCACCAAGCCGCCCAAGACAATGATTTCAGCCCCCATCAAACCGTGCTTGAAATCGCGGGCACCTGCGGCGATTGCCGCGCCGATTAATCTGTTGAGACTCCGCCAAAATGATTGTTTCCGCTGACCATCTATCGCAACGCTATCAAGGGCGGCTGGTTCTTGATGATGTGTCGCTGACCCTGAAGGAAGGTGATTTTATCACCATCATCGGCCCTAATGGCGCGGGCAAATCGACCTTGCTGAAAAGCCTGATGGGGTTGATCACCCCTGAATCCGGCACGGTGACGCGCAATCCGAAGGCGCGGATCGGTTATATCCCCCAGCGGATGGAGATTAACCCCAGCCTGCCGATGTCGGTGGAACGCTTCATTACGTTGAACAAAACCACGCCTTTGAGCGATGACGAAGGGCTTGGAATCACTCCCCTCCTCGATAAGCCGATCCACAGCCTGTCGGGCGGCGAATGGCAACGGGTACTGCTGGCACGCGCCCTGCAAGATCAGCCGGACGCGATTATCCTCGATGAACCGGCGCAGAATCTCGATCTTTCAGGCCAAGTCCAGTTCTACAAGACGCTTGACCGCCTCCATCAAACCCGCGGCTTGGCGATTTTGATGGTGAGCCATGATTTGCATATGGTCATGGCCTCGACCCGGCAAGTGGTCTGCCTTTATCATCATATTTGCTGTTCCGGCGCGCCGCAGGCGGTGGCGCGCGACCCTGAATTTGCCCATTTATTCGGCCAAGACATGGCGGCGATGATGGCGGTTTATCAACATGATCACGACCATGATCACCACGATCACCACCACCACCACGATCACGGTCACGACCATCATCATCATGGCCACGCGCATAGGGAGTATGAGCAATGATCCTTGATGATTTCATCATTCACGCGATGCTGGCGGGGTTGGCGCTGGCCGCGATATGCGGCGTGATGGGGTGTTTTGTGGTCTGGCGGCGCATGGCTTATTTTGGCGATAGCCTTGCCCATAGCGCGCTCTTAGGCATTGCCATTGGCCTTGTGACCGGCATCACCATGTCGCTGACCATCACGCTGGTCTGCCTCAGTTTCGCGCTATTGCTGTTTTGGCTTCAACATCACGGCGTCTTGGCGACGGATACGCTTTTGGGGATTTTGTCCCATGGCGCGCTTTCCGCGGGGATCATGCTGATGAGCGTCATGCAAATCCCCGTTGATCTCCATAGCCTGATGTTTGGCGATATCCTGACCATCACCGCAGATGATGTGCTGATGATCATGGGCGGTGGGGCGTTGGTGCTGGCCGCTTTGATCCGCTATTGGTCGCCTCTTGTGCTGATGACGGTGAGCGAAGACCTCGCCAAAGCCGAAGGCGCGTCAACACGGTTTCTGCAAATCTTAATCTTGATCTTGATGACCGTCACCGTGGCCTTATCGGTGCGGATGGTGGGGGTCTTACTCATCACCTCGATGTTGATCATCCCCGCCGCCACGGCGCGCCCCCTCACCCGCAGCCCTGAAGCCATGGCGATTGGCGCGGTGGTAATCGGGATGTTGGCGGTCTTGGGCGGCACCAGCCTGTCGCTTACCATCAACACCCCCACAGGCCCTAGCATGGTGATGACCCTCGCCGCCATGTTCGCGCTGGTCATGGTTCTGACGGCTGGGCGCGACCATCAACGGGCTTAACTTGAGAATATTAAGAAATTTCCTATCATAGGATTTTTCCTATTTTCTTTCAATCTGTCTTTCCTCTCTCTCTTCTGATCCTCTCTATTTCTACTAAGGGGTCTCCCGTCGTTCAGTGGTAGCGCGCTGGACTGCAGATCAATAGGACCCGGGTTCGAATCTCGGCTCGGGGACCTAATCTGGGGCA
>CAJXME010000024.1 GCA_913056245.1 uncultured Alphaproteobacteria bacterium
CCGCGATTTACCGCCGTTTGGATGTGGTCACCCTCGATAATCCTTTCCCCTTCGCCAAGGGCGAGTATCAAGTGATCACCGCCATGGGCGTGATCGCCGATCAGCACGCGCCGCCGGAAACCATTGATCAATTGCTCGATAAACTTGACCCCGGCGGGCTGTTGATTTTCTCGCTCAACAACCACACGCTGGAAAACCCCGCTTACATGGCGGCCTGCATTAGCGCCGAAGCCGATGGCCGCGCCACGATCTTGGAGCAAGAGATGGGCCCTCATCTGGTCAAATTGGGGATGACCTCGCGCATCATGGTGCTGGAGCGGCGATAAATTAGGCCCATATCTTCTCAGGCCCGTGTCTTCTCAGACCGATGTCTTCGACGGGCGCGGGTAAAGCCGCCATAAAAAAGCGGCAATAAAGAGAATGGTAAAGACCATGATGATGGTGGGCGCGGGCGCGCTATCGAGAAAGAAACTCGCATAAACCCCCAGCGTCATGGCAAAAACAGCCACCCCAACGGCGAGAATCAGCATAGTGGAAAACCGCCTTGTCAGCAAAAACGCGATGGCGCCCGGCGCGATCATAAGGCCGATGGCTAGAATTAATCCCGTGGCGGAAAGCGTCGCGACAATCATCAGCGTCAGTGCCGTCAACAGCCCGTAATGCAGGGCGCGAACCGACAAACCCGCGGTGCGCGCTTGAACCTCATCAAAGCAATAGAGCAACACATCTTTCCATTTCATCAACAGCCCAAGGCTGATCGCCGCCGCCAGCCCCAGCGCCATGATGAGCATATCATCATCAACCCCAAGCAAATTGCCAAACAACACATGATCGAGATGAATCGCCGTATCCATCGCCACATAGAGCGTGATGCCAAGGCCAAACATGCCGGCGAAGACAACGCCCATCACCGTGTCAGGCTTCACCCGGCTATGCTCCGTGATATAACCCGTCGCCACCGCGCAGAACATCCCCGCGGCAAAAGCGCCTAAAATCAGCGGCAAGCCAAAACCATAGGCAATGACAATGCCGGGCAAGACCGCGTGGCTGATGGCATCACCCATCAAAGCCCAGCCCTTGATCACCAGAAAACAAGACAGCAACGCCGCCGGCACCGCTAAGATCGCCGCCAGCAAAAACGCCTTTTGCATAAAACCAAATTGAAACGGCAAGAGCAGAATGGAATCGATCATCCTTCTCCCCCTCGCGCCGCTAACCGGCCATGCTTTGGCGCCAAAAAGAACGCCAAAACAAAGACCAGCGTTTGCAAGCAAACAATCACCCCACCCGTAGCGCCATCAATAAAGTAACTCAAATAAGCGCCCAGAAATCCTGTGGTGACGCCAATCGCAAAAGAAAGCGTCAAGACCCAGCCGAAACGATCCGCCAAAAGATAGGCCGTGGCGCCGGGGGTCACCACCATGGCAATCACCAGAAAAGCGCCAACGGTTTGCATCGCCGCCACCACCGCCACCGATAAAAGCGTGAAGAACATGAATTTCAACAGCCCGGGGTTAAGGCCTATGCTGCGGGCGTGATGCTCGTCAAAGAACACCACCATCAAGTCTTTCCAGCGCATCAACAGCACCGCCAAAGACACCCCGCCAATCCACAACAATTGCCTTGTGTCTTCAGGGGTGATGGCGAGGATATTGCCCATGATGATGGTTTCAAGCGATATCGCGATGGGATTGATTGAAATCATGAACAAGCCCAAGCCAAAGAACGATGTAAAAATCATGCCGATGATGACATCGGTTTTGAGGCCTGTTCGTTCCGTCAGAAACAGCATCGCCAAAGCCGCCAAGCCGCCGGAAATAAATGCCCCAAGGGCAAAGGGCAGGCCCAGCATATACGCCCCCGCCACCCCCGGAACCACGGCGTGGGACAAGGCATCGCCGATCAAGGACCAGCCTTTCAGCATCAGATAGGCTGATAAAAACGCGCAAAGCCCCCCCACCATAGCGGCGACCAGCATCGCCGTCGTCATATAGTCATAGCCAAAGGGTTCAGTCAGCAGGGCGATCATCGGAAGAATCTTTCGCCGCTGGGTCATGGTCGCCCGCATCCGTGGTCTGGGTTTTATTATCGTATTGAACAAAGGGGCGTTCATCATCGGTCAAGATGGTGATGCTGCGGGCGTCGTTATCGTCATGCAAGGTATCTCCGCCCAAGGTGAAACGGCGAAGCACCCCGCCAAAGGCTTGTTCAAGATTATCCTTGGTAAAGGTGGTGCTGGTTCGGCCGTGGTTCAGCACCGTGCCTTTGATGAAAATCGTGCGATCACAAAATTCCGGAACAGAGCCAAGGTTATGGGTGGAGACCAGCATCACCCGCCCTTCATCACGCAAGGCGGCCAAGAGCGCGATGATCTGGTTTTCAGTCTTCACATCGACGCCGGTGAAGGGTTCATCAAGAAGGATCACTTGGCTATCTTGCGCCAATGCCCGTGCTAAAAAGACCCGCTTGCGTTGGCCGCCCGACAATTCGCCAATTTGGCGGTGGCGGAAATCGAGCATATCGACCCGCTCCAGCGCCTTTTCCACCGCCGCGTGATCCGCTCGCTTGGGGCGGCGCAAAAATCCCATATGCCCGAAGCGCCCCATCATCACCACGTCTTCGACCAAAACAGGAAATGCCCAATCGACATCTTCCGATTGCGGCACATAAGCCACGAGATTGGCCTTTAAGGCCGAGCGAACATCTTGGTCAAAAATACGAATGCTGCCGGAAGACGTCCCGACAAAACCCATGATAGCTTTGAAGAGGGTGGATTTGCCCGCGCCATTCACCCCCACCAAGGCCGTCACCGTGCCGCGGGGGATGGTAAAATTCACATCCCACAACGCCTGATGCCCATTGCGGTAGACCACATTCACATCGCGCGCGACAATGGCAGGGGATTGATCATCGGCCTTCGTCATTGCGCGTGATCCTTTCGGGTTAAGCCATGGGCAATCGTGGTGGTGGTCACGCGCAATAAATCGAGATAATGCGGCACAGGGCCATCAGCTTTGCTGAGGGAATCGACATAAAGCACCCCGCCATAAGCCGCGCCTGTTTCCCGCGCCACTTGCTTAGCGGGGGCTTGATTGACCGTGCTTTCGCAAAACACCACGGGGATGTTATTGGCTCGAACGCCATCGATCACCTTGCGCACCTGTTGCGGCGTACCCGTTTGATCAGCGTTCATCGGCCAGAGATAGAGTTCTTTTAACCCAAGGTCTCGCGCCAAATATGAAAACGCACCCTCGCAAGTCACCAACCATCGTTGGTCTTCGGGCAAAGCCGCCAATTGATGGGCAAGCGGCGCCATCACCACTTTAATCTTGTCTTTATAGGCGGCGGCATTGGCGGCATAAAGCGCGGCGTTCTTCGGGTCATGCTGACGCAACTCCCCCTCGATATTATCGATATAGATCATCGCCGTTTCTTGCCCCATCCAAGCATGGGGATTCGATTGACCCATGGACGCGCCTTCCTTGATGGGGATCGGCTCAATCCCTTCGGTCAACCGCACCGAAGGCACATCGCCCAGATGATCGAGAAACTGCTGAAACCAAATTTCCAGATGAAGGCCATTCCACAGAATCAAATCCGCATCGATGGCGCGGCGCAAATCCCCCGGCGTCGGTTGATAGCCGTGAATTTCCGCCCCCGGCTTGGTGATCGACACAACATCAGCCGCATCGCCCGCCACTTGCGCGGCCATATCCGCCAGAATCGTGAAACTGGTCACCACTTTCAGCCGTTCGGCATAGGCACTCATGGGCCAAAGAGACCCCAGCGTCAGCATCATGATGAAGATGGATTTAATCCCGTGGATCATCCGCATCTTGTCCATTGGTTAAGATGCTAATTAAGTTAGCCTCTACTAACTCAATGTCAAGAGCCTAAGTTCACTCCCCAATCACCCCAGCCGCCCATGATTGCGCCAAATACTCCTTTACAGGCTGAAGGTTTGACCAGAAGATAGGACATTAACACGATTGAATGGAGCATCTCATGAGCACACAACCCCTTGCCCTTGTCACCGGCGGCGCCCAAGGCATTGGCTATGCCTGCGCCGAAGCGTTAATCGAAGATGGCGCTAAGGTTATTGTGGCGGATATCAACGCAGAAGGCGTCAAGGCGGCGGCGGATTCTCTTGGCCATGGCACGATCGCGATGGTTTGCGACATGGGCGACACGGCGGCGATTGATGCCATGTTCGAGGCCATTCAAAAGGATCATGGCGCTCTATCGATTCTGGTCAATAACGCGGGCATCGCCATGCCCAATGATTTCTTTGACACCAGCATCGATGATTTCAAAAAAGTCATCGATATTAACCTGACTGGCACATTCCACGCCATTCAACGCGCCTCGAAAATGATGGTCGATGCGAAAATCGAAGGGGCGATTGTTAATATGTCATCGATCAACGCGGTGGTATCGATTCCCACCATCCCCGCCTATTGCGCGTCAAAAGGCGGCGTGATGCAATTGACCAAATCTACGGCTTTGGCGCTCGCGCCGCATAACATTCGCGTCAACGCGGTGGGCCCAGGCTCGATTGATACCGCCATGCTGGCTGGCGTCAACGCCAACCCTGAAGCCATGGCCATGGTGATGTCGCGCACACCGCTGAAACGGATTGGCACGCCGCGCGAGATCGCCGATGTGGTGGCGTTTCTAGCGAGTTCAAAAGCCTCCTACATCACCGGCGAGACCATCTATGTCGATGGCGGCCGCATTGGGATGAATTACACCTGCTAGGCTTTTGCCGCTTTCCTTAGAAGACCCTAGGCCGAAGCCACGGCTTCGGCCATTTCCGCCATCGAGGTAAAGCGGAAATCATAACGCGGCATATCGCCGGGGTTCATGGTCGCGCCAAAGCCTTCTTGTTCAAACCGGCGGTAAATCCAACAAGACGCAAGGTCAAACCGATTGGCTGGCCCATGGTCATGGAACATGCTTTCGGCGGTATGCAGAATATCGGTTTTGGCGATGCCCATGCTTGCTAGTTTTTCGAGCATATAGTCAAAATTGCGATCCGCCGGTTTATACGAGCCGACATCTTCGGCGGTGTAGATCGCGTCAAATTCAACGCCAAGTTTTTCATTGCTGGCGGCAAAACTGCGGTTGTCGACATTCGACAAGATGACCAATTTGTAATGCGATTTGAGTTCCCGCAGCGCGTCTTTGGAATCCGCGAAGGCTGACCAATCTTTAACGGAATTGCCGTAGACTTCGCATTCATCAACATCCGCCGTCAGCCCCCATTCTTCGGCAAGCCGCTTATAGACAATCGCCAATAACCGGCTATAGACCATCCCCGGGGTGTAACGCTGTTGGCTGCTTTCGTGACGGGCATGGGCTTCGAGGATATCGTTGCGCGACAATTCGGTGGGGAGTCGATCGGTCAGCGGCTTCAAGCCATTGACCATTCCGCTTTCCCAATCAATGAGAGTGCCATAGCAATCAAAAGTCAGCGTCGAAAAATCAGTCAATTTCATGGGATATCCTTTGGGCAAAAAAGTCAGGTTAAAGGCGCCGCGCCACCGGCACGCTTCATCTTATCAACAAGTGGCATCAAACGCTCCTCAATTTCAAGGCTTTTTTCCGGGCGTTGATAGGTTTTAAGGTGATCCTGCCAAATCGCTGTCGCGCGTTCTTCAGCCGTGAGGCCGCCCGCCTCTTGCCACGCGCCATGATTGGATAAATCCGCCACCAAGGGCGGGTAGAAGGCTTCGGCAAACCGTGCCATGGTCGCATCGGTATCAAAGAAATGCCCGCCCGGGGCAACGCTCGCGATATCCGCAAACACCGCCGCCAAATCCGTGTCTTCACCGGGCAAACACAATTCGGCGATGGATTGAATCTGCTCAAGATCGGTGATGGTTTTCTCATACCCCACGGTCAAGCCACCTTCCAGCCAACCGACGCTATGCAAGATGATATTGGCGCCGGCCATCACCGCCCCCCATAAGCCCATCAAGTTTTCCGCCGCGCCTTGAGCATCGCTGGCATTCGACGCCGAGCCTGCCGCCGCTCGCCAAGGAATGCCAATCAACCGCGCCAATTGCCCCGCGCCGATTTGAAGCCGCACATGTTCCGGCGTGCCAAAAGCCGGTGAGCCTGATTTCATATCGACATTGGACGAAAAACTGCCATAGGCAATCGGCGCCCCGGGATTGGTCATTTGGCTCAGCGTGATCCCTGCCAGCGCTTCGGCATGGGATAAAACCAACGCCCCTTCCACCGTGATTGGCGCCATCGCCCCCGATAAGCAAAACGGCGTGATGATGGTCAATTGCCCATAGCGGGCGTAATCCATCAAGCCCAAAACCATCGTGTCATCCAACAGCCGAGGCGAGTTTGAATTGATCACCGTCGATGACCATATACCTTGGCGGAAGTCATCGTCGCTCAACCCGTAGCCATGGGTGATCATTTCAAAGATTTGATCCGTTTGGCCATGGCCACGGGCGTAATGCCCCAAGGGTTTGTCGCCATAAATCATTTGCACCAGATTGGTGAAAAGGTGACGTTCATGAACCGGCACATCCTGCGGTTCTGGCGCCACGGGCATTTTATGGAGCGCATCAAAACCCTGCACCAATTTGACCATTTCGGTATAGCTTTCCGCATCACCGGGGCGGCGGCCACGCTGGCGGTCATAGACATTGGGGCACCCGCCGGAAGGCGTGAAAATCAAGCTCTCCGCGTTGAGCGGTTGCTCGCGCGACGGGTTAATCGCCCTTAGATGCATTTCTTTTGGCGCGGATTGCAGGGCGGCCATCACCATCTCACGGCCAAATTTGACCATCTCACCATCGATCACCGCGCCGCTTTTGGCCAAGAGATCGCGCGCTTCGGGGTGGGTGATTTTGATGCCCAATCTTTCCAGCACATCAAGGGCGGTTTCGTGCAAATCGGCGGTGCGATCATCGGACATGATGCGTTGCGGTTCCATCCTATGCCGCAATTGCCGATAGCGGCTTGACCGGGGAAGCGGTGTCGTGTCGCTGGCTTTGTTCCGTCGAGACCGTCGCATCTCAAAACGTTAATCGAGGATCACGTCGACAACAAGCCCTCTAAATTGCCCACAGAATGATCGCCCGCAATCTGGGCTTTATATTTTTGGTTTTGCGCGTCATAGTAAAGCCATGCGAAGCACAAAAACCATCCATGTTCTGTCTTGCCACGCCGAAGGTGAAGTCGGTGATGTCATCATTGGCGGCGTCACGCCCCCGCCGGGCGATACGCTTTGGGAGATGCGGCAATTTCTGGAAACCGATGGGCAATTGCGGAATTTCATGCTCAATGAGCCGCGAGGCGGGGTGTTTCGTCATGTCAATCTGCTGGTGCCGCCCAAGCATCCCGATGCGGATGCTGGATTTCTGATCATGGAGCCAGAACACACGCCGCCGATGTCAGGGTCCAATTCAATTTGCGTGGCGACGGTTCTGCTCGATTCAGGGCTGATCCCCATGACGGAGCCAGAAACCCATCTTTGCCTTGAAGCCCCCGGCGGATTAATCCCCGTCCGCGCGGAATGCCGCAACGGCAAAGCCGAGCGCATCCATGTGCGCAATATGCCGAGTTTTGCTCAACTTCTTGACGCCAAACTCACCGTCGATGGGCTGGGCGAATTGCGCGTGGATACCGCCTTTGGCGGCGATAGTTTCGTGATTGTCGATGCCGCCGCCCTTGGCCTTGATCTGGTGGCGGATGAAGCGCGGCACATTGCGGAAATGGGCGTGGCCATCACCCGCGCCGCCAATGAACAATTGTCGTTTGACCATCCTCACCATCCCGATTGGTCGCATTTCTCCTTCTGTCTTTTTGCAGGACGGATTGAGCGGCAGGGCCATATTCTATCGGCGCGATCAGCCGTCGCCATTGAACCGGGCAAGGTCGATCGCTCCCCCACCGGCACCGCGGTTTCGGCGCGGATGGCCGTTCTCCATGCGCGTGGCGAGATGCAAATTGGCGATGAATTTCACGCCCGCTCCATTATCGATTCCGAATTTCGTGGCCGCATTTGTGATGTCACCAGCATCGACAGCATCCCTGGGATTTTGCCGGAAATTTCGGGGCGCGCTTGGATCACCGGCAGTCATCACCATTGGCTTGACCCTGATGACCCTTGGCCAGAAGGGTATCGTCTCAGCGATACTTGGGGTTTTCAAAGCCGTTAATTGAAGGCCGTTAATCCAAAGCGTCTAGGGCTTTCCCCAGCCGATTGAGTGTCAAAAATTGGGCTTTCCCATAAAATAAAATTCTTATATATTCCCTCTTGATCGATGGCGTCGATCTCGCCGCTTGCGCCTTGACATGCAATCGGCCTGTTACTTGATTTGTAACGCATCCTGTACGCCCGGATGAAAAACCGGGTGTCTTTTCGCCCGGAAAAGAAAGGATGAGACGATGCACCGCCCTCAAACCATGACACTCGAAAACGGCACGAAAGCGCCCCTGCCTTTTTCCGCCGATGAATACGACCGCCGCTTAAAAGGCCTGCGCCAGATCATGGATCGCCAAGGCCTTGATGCGGTTCTGCTGACCTCCATGCACAATATCGCGTATTACACGGGCTTTCTTTATTGCTCTTTTGGCCGGCCGTATGCGGCGGTGGTGACCGCCACCGCATCAACCACGGTTTCCGCTGGGATTGACGCGGGTCAACCGTGGCGGCGATGCCATGGCGATAACATCATTTACACCGACTGGCAGCGCGGCAATTATTTCCGAGCGATCAAATCGATCCTGTCCGCGCCGAAACGTCTTGGCGTTGAAAACGATCATCTGGTGCTGGCGACGCGCGATGCTTTGCTGGAGCATTTGAGCGGGGTGGAATTGGTCGATATCGCGAATGACACCATGGCGCAACGGATGGTCAAATCCGACGCGGAAATCGCCTTGATCACTGCCGGCGCCAATACCGCCGATATTGGCGGTGAAGCCATCCGTGACGCGATCCGCGTTGGCACAAGAGAAGTCGATGTTGCCATGGCGGGCCGCGATGCCATGGAAATCGAAATTGCGCGCCGCTTCCCCGATAGCGAAATTCGCGACAGTTGGGTGTGGTTTCAATCGGGGCTGAACACCGATGGCGCTCATAATCCTGTGACCTGCCGTGCCTTGGCCGCAGGGGATTTGCTGTCGCTCAACACCTTTCCGATGATTTCCGGGTATTACACCGCGCTTGAGCGATCCCTGTTCTTGGGTGAGCCTGACGCCGCCACCTTAAAAGCCTGGGAGGCGAATGTCGCCGTCCATCGCCGCGGCCTTGAGATGATTAAGCCCGGGGTGAGCTGCGCTGAGATCACGCTTGCGCTCAACGCGATGTTTGAAGACCTTGGCTATCTGCAATATCGCAGTTTTGGCTATGGCCATTCTTTCGGCGTGCTGAGCCATTATTATGGCCGCGAAGCGGGGCTTGAATTGCGCGAAGATATCGACACCGTCTTAGAACCCAATATGGTGATTTCGATGGAACCGATGATCACCATTCCCGAAGGGGAGCCGGGGGCAGGCGGTTATCGTGAACATGATATTTTGGTGGTGACCGAAGAGGGCGCGACCAATATCACAGGCTTCCCCTTTGGCCCTGAGCATAACATCATCGCGGCTTAAGTGATGAAATAAAACCCGTTTGACCGCGACCGGCTAAGGCTCGTTGCGGTCAAATGGCGTGATCAATTCGGAGGGGCAGGCCGCCTCTTCATCTTGGCGGTGTTGCGCCAGCACGATCACAATCCCCGC
>CAJXME010000025.1 GCA_913056245.1 uncultured Alphaproteobacteria bacterium
CAAACCAAAACGAGTGAGGTTAGTGAACTTTCGGGATTTGCCAACCCAATTTGACTTGCAGAGTGCGCCGACTCGACCACGCATGTCCACACATGCACATCACATCACACTGAGACAAGGACGTGCCGGACAAGCTGAACAGAAGTATTATGAAGCAACTTGTGACTGCTAGTGTTCAATCATGATCCTGACTGTGATCATGATACGCCACCAGTTTCTTGGGCGTAATGCCCAAACGCGACAACAGCAAGCCTGTGTGGCGGGTGTCTTCACAAGCGATCAGATCAGCATGGCTCAAGACGTCACGGGCGCGGGGGGTGATATCCCCAAGATTGCCGATGGGGGTGGATACCACCGCCAAACCGGTGAAAGCAAATCCTGTCTCTTTACCGCCTTTTTCTTTACCGAGAGGCATAAGCATAATACCTTATTTTGGTCATGATCACAGAATAGCGTAATCAATCGATGCTGTCGTCCTCGATCATGCTGATTTTGGATGGCAGGTTCTGCTTAAACATGGGGAAAAGGCAAGAAGTGGCTTTTAGCGCAAGAGATCAGGTCAAAACCACCCATGGCATTGGCCAAAGGCTATGGGTGAGCATGGCATTAATTCTTACGCTCGCCGCCTGTCAGGATCAGCCGCGACCCTCAGTGTCCTCGTCGATTGGCGCGACTCTTCCGCCATCAACCCAAACCCAAGTGATCGCATCGGCATCGCCTTCCGGCACGGTGTTGAAAATCATTCCGCCGGTAAAAGCGCAACCCGTATCTCAGGCCGAGATTGAGCCAGAAACACCAGCGCCAACGCCAGAGCCAGAAATTTCCATTGAAGTGATCGAACGATTGCTTGAACCTGATCAAGGCTCTGCTGAAACAGAACCCTTGTCATCACCGGCGGAAACCACCATCGCTTTGCTTGAAGACCCCGCCCCCGATAACGACACTGAGGCTTTATCAGAAGACGTCTTGGCGGATGACAATGACAGCATTGCTCTGATTTTATCGCAATTTGAAGCCGCCGATGCCGCCGCTTCTGATTCAGAAGAAACTGAAACGGTTGATCTTCCCATCAATAGCAACGCCTCGAATGATGTGGTTTGGACGATTGACGCCAACCCGCCCCCCGCGCCTAAAACCACCGCGGAAAATGAAGGGATTATTCCTGAAGGCAAAGACCCGTCTTTGGCGGAAGACGCGCTCGCGGCGGCGTTCAAATTGGTGCGCCAATCCGCCAAACTCAATGACGGCTATATCCAGACGGATCAAGCGGCCATCCAAACCATTAGCAAAGCGCCTAATACTTTACGCGCCGCCATGCTCATGCCCCTAGGGGGACGCGCCAAAGCCATTGGCCTTGATATGCGGCGCGGGGCGGAATTGGCCCTCTTTACCTTGGCAAGCGAACAGATTGATTTGACTTTCCACGACACGTCGCAAGGCATTGAGGCGGCGGTGGCTGACGCGATTGCCCATGACGCGGATTTGATCATCGGCCCTCTTTTTGCGGAGAATACCCGCATCGCGCAATCGCTTGCCGCCAGCGCAGGAATACCTGTCCTGTCCTTTTCAAACGACAGCACGGTGGCAAAAGACGGCGTCTGGTTGCTTGGTCAAACGCCGGAACAAGATTTGGAAACAGTCCTGCTTCAGGCGTTTTATCAAGTCCAACCCATCGCCCGTTCAGGACGAGCAAAACCGCATATGGCTATCATCGCCCAGACCAATGATTACGGCAAACGCATCAGCCAATTTGCCATTGATATGACCCGCAAGCATGACAAAGTCACGGCAGATTTAATGACGCTGGATGATGAAATTCTGGCCGATGAAAAGGTCTTGCGGCAATCGATTAAAAATTTGACGGGATGGCGAAAGCGGTCGGAAAACGCAAAGCCAGCCATCCCGCGCTATGATCTGGTGTTGATCGCCGGCGATGTGCCGTTCACCCTTCGCGTGGCGCCGGTGTTATCGTGGTATGATCTTGACCCCGAACGGGTGCAATATCTTGGCACGTCGATCTGGAACAACGCCGCGATTTTGCAAGAGCCGTCACTGTCGCGCGCGTGGTTTGCTGATCTGCCGACGGAAAAGAACGACCGCTTCCAAGCGATTTGGCAACGTCATTTTGATCAGCCCGCGTCAAAACCCGCCTTGCTCGCCTTTGATGCGGTGGTCTTGGCCAGCACCCTTGATTATCAATCATCGCAAGCCTTGAAAGACGACCTCTTGTCCAGCGATGGGTTTTCAGGCTTCAGTGGGATGTTCAAATTGGGGGTCAATGGCGAAAACAAACGCCTTCTTGAAATCCTTCAAATCGAAAATGGTCAAGCGCGGGTGATCATCCCCGCCGGTCAGCAGTTTTAATCCGCCAATAACCGCGCCAAGATGGTGTTGAGCAAAGGCCGCCCGTCTGGGGTGAGTTTAATCGTCATGCCATCGCGGTGGAGCAAGCCCCCATCGACCATTTGATCAAGCGCGCGCGCATCCCCCCAAGCGTCGATCGGGCCGGCGATTCGGATGATGCGATCAAGATCAACCCCTTGATGCAATCTTAATCCCATCATCAGCGCTTCTTGGGCAAAATCTTCGGGTTGTTCTTCGGTGATCTGATCAATCGCATGGCCATGGGTCATGACATCATCAAGCCAAGCGCCGGGATCACGGCGGTTGCGGCTTTCAATGCGCTGACCGCCACGCCAAAATCGACCATAAGCCCCGGGGCCAATGCCCAGCCAGTCATGGGATTGCCAATAGATCAGATTATGGCGGCTTTCTTGCCCCGGTTTAGCGTGATTGGAAATTTCATAAGCGGGGCAACCCCCGGCGTCAGTTTTTTCTTGGGTAAGATCATAAAACCGCCGCCCTTCATCAGCATCAGGCACGTCCAACAAGCCGCGTTGATAGCGGCTGTAAAACGCCGTGCCCGGCTCTAGGGTCAATTGATAAAGCGACAGATGCTCAAGCCCCAAATCCAGAATGGCCTCAAGTTCATCTTCCCAATCTTCAACTCTTTGATGGCTGCGGGCATAAATGAAATCAGCGGAAACCCGTGGGAAGATGGCTTGGGCTTTGGCCAAAGCCGCGCGCGCTTCTGTGGCGGAATGCTCACGGCCAAGATAGGCCAGCGCCGCATCGTTAAGCGATTGGATGCCCATGGACAAACGGTTCGCGCCGGCGTCTCGAAAGGCTTCAAGCCGATCGGCTTCAACGCTGGTGGGGTTGGCCTCCATGGTGATTTCGATATCGGGCGATGATGGGAAGATCGCGCGCAGGGTATCGATGATTGCGGCCATGGTTTCCGGCGCCATCAGCGACGGGGTGCCGCCTCCAAAAAACACACTGCTGAGCGGCTGGCCTTCTTTGCCTGCCCATATCGCGTGATGCCGCAGGTCTTGTTGAAGCGCGTCTGCCCAGCGCCCGTGATCGATGGTTTTCGCCACATGGCTGTTGAAATCACAATAGGGGCATTTCGACAGGCAAAACGGCCAATGCACATAAAGCGCAAGTGCTGGATTTGCCGCCAGAGATGACTGTTTGGCTGGAGTCATGCCCCTGTCTTTCTTAAGTGGCTTTGGGCGTTTCTTGAAAACAACGCTCCAGCAATTGCGCAAAGGCAAGCGCGCGATGACTGACGCTATGCTTCCATTCGGGGTCGGCTTCACCAAAGGTTAAATCCGTGCCGTTGAGCCGAAAGATCGGGTCATAACCAAACCCGCGATCGCCACGAGGCGGCCAGATAAAGTCGCCATCAATGATGCCTTCAACGGTTTCATCATGGCCATCGGGCCAGACGATCGATAAAGCGCAAACAAAACGGCACCGCCGGTCATCACTGCCGCTTTCGGTAAATTCTTGATGGACACGTTCCATGGCCGCCATGAAATTTTTATCAGGCCCTGCCCAGCGCGCGGAATAAAGCCCGGGGTCTTTGTCGAGCGCCAGCATTTCAAAGCCGCTATCATCGGAAAGCGCGGGATGACCAGAAGCGATCGCGGCGGCGCGCGCTTTTAATTGCGCATTGCCCTTATAGGTGGTTTCGGTTTCGTCGGGTTCCGGCAAGCCAAGATCACCCGCGCTGATGACGGTGATGGCAAAAGGCGCAAGCAAGGCCTTAATTTCACGCAATTTGCCGCTGTTATGGCTCGCCAGCACAAGGGTTTTTTCGGTCAATTGCCGCGCCATGATCAAAGCCCGTCTTTGACCGCTTGGCGTTGCAATTCCGCCAATTGAGCGACGCCTTTTTCCGCCAAATCAAACATGGCGTTCATTTCATCGCGGCGAAACGGCGTTTCTTCGGCGGTCATTTGAATTTCGACCACCCCGCCATCCGCGGTGAGGATGAAATTAGCATCGGTCTCAGCGGTTGAATCTTCATTATAATCAAGATCAAGGATCGGGGTGCCTTCAAGAATACCGCAAGAAATGGCCGCCACTTGATCGGTCAGGGGCGAGCGCGAGATTGACCCCGCGAGCAGTAATTTTTCACAAGCCAGGCTAAGCGCCACCCAAGCCCCTGTAATCGAAGCGGTGCGGGTGCCGCCATCGGCTTGCAGCACATCGCAATCAATTTTGATTTGCCGTTCGCCCAAGGCTTCCAAATCCGTGACAGCACGCAAGGCGCGGCCAATCAAGCGTTGAATTTCTTGGGTGCGGCCCGATTGTTTGCCGCGCGCAGCTTCGCGATCGGTGCGTGTATGGGTCGAACGCGGCAGCATTCCATATTCAGCGGTCACCCAGCCTTTGCCAGAATTGCGCAAAAACGGCGGCACTCGTTCTTCGACGCTCGCGCAACATAAAACATGGGTGTTGCCGCATTTGATCAGGCAAGACCCTTCGGCATAGGGTGAAAATCCGGGCTCCATGCTGACGCTGCGCAATTGATCAATGGCGCGGTCATGGCTGCGTTGAAAAGAAGACATCGCTTTTCCCCCTTAAAAGGTTATAGGCAAAATTGCTGCAAAATTGCTGATGGTTACGCTGTTGACGTTAAGCCATAGCATATCTAGGGTTTTCATATGAATGATTATTTTGGTCATCCGTCTAGTCGCACCCCTGATGCTGTCGCCGGTGAGGGCATCAATGAGCGAGCGCATCATATTTTTAGGCGTATTGTTGATTTGTATCTGGAGACCGGCTCGCCCGTGGGGTCAAAATCCATCGCCGCTGATTTAGAAGGGGCGCTGTCGCCTGCCAGCATTCGTTCAATCATGGCGGATTTGGAAAAAGCAGGCTTGTTGTTTCAACCGCATACTTCCTCCGGCCGTTTGCCCACGGAAATTGGCTTAAGGCTGTTCGTCAATGGCTTGATGGAAATGGGCGGAGAATTGACGCAAGACACCCGCAGCCGCATCGATGCGCAATGCAACGCCAATGGCATCAGTTTTAACGACGCGCTCGAGCAAGCCACCACCGCTTTGTCTGGATTATCGCGTTGCGCCTCCCTTGTGATTTCTCCCAAAATGGATTCCTTAATCCGTCATGTGGAATTTGTTCCCCTTGGCCGCACCCGAGCGTTGGTGGTGATTGTCACCGGCTCAGGGCAAGTGGAAAACCGCATCATCACCCTGCCCCCCGGCTTGCCGTCATCGGCTTTGGTGGAAGCGGGGAATTTTCTATCCACTGTCTTGGCGGGGTCAACCTTGGCGGAAGCAGGCGAAAAACTCAAAAAAGATATTGATCAACGCAAAGCGGAAATCGACGCCTTGGCGCGCAAAGTGGTGGATACTGGCCTCGCTATCTTTTCCGGTGATCAGCAACAGCCGGGGTCATTGATCTTACGCGGCCATGGCAATTTGCTTGATGATGTGTCGGCGGCGGGCGATCTTGAAAACATCAAACGGCTGTTTGATATGCTTGAAGCCCGGGAAAACACCATGAATGTATTGGAAGCGGTGCAACATGGCTCTGGCGTTCAGATTTTCATCGGCGCTGAAAACGCGCTTTTCCAGAACACTGATTGCGCCATGATCATCGCGCCTTATAAAGACAGCAGCAATCATATTGTCGGCGCGGTGGGGGTCATCGGCCCAAGGCGAATGAATTACGCGCGAATTATCCCCATGGTGGATTACACCTCCGAAGCGATTAGCAAAATGCTCGGCGATGTGTAACAAGACGTTTTGAACGTTCACACCGCTGATCGGTAAAAATTGCGACCACCCCTTGCGTTCACCCCCTTCAGCCCTTACATACCCACCAGATTAATGTTCTGGAAGAGTGACACCATGGCTGATGAAAAAATGAACAACGCAGAGGATGCGGCGGCGAAAGACGACGCGATAAAAGACAATGAACACTCTGCTGAAACCGCCGCATCTGTTGGCGCAAAAGACGGTGGTTCACCCGCAGAAAGTATGGACAATCTTGATCCGCTGGCGGCCTTAGAAATCGAGCGCGACAGTTTGAAAGATCAAGCCTTGCGCGCCATGGCGGAAGCGGAAAACACCCGTCGCCGCACGGAACGGGAATTAAGCCAAGCACGCAAATATGGTCATGCGGGTTTTGCCCGTGACCTCTTGGCGGTGGTGGATAATTTGAAACGCGCCGTTGACGCGCTCCCCGAAGATCGTTCTGGTCTCGATGACACGATGACCAATCTGGTGGTGGGCGTTGAAATGATCCATCAGGAAATCACTTCCGTATTGGATCGCCATGGCATCACGAAAATTGACCCCATGGGCGAAAAGTTCGATTACGACAAGCATCAAGCCATGTTTGAAGTCCCCACCGATGAGGTTGAACCTGGCATGGTGGTGCAAGTCGCGCAAACGGGGTGGATGTTGCATGACCGCTTATTGACGCCCGCCATGGTTGGCGTGTCAAAAGCAACCGAAGGCAAGGGTTAAAAGGCTTATTGCCAAAACCTTGTAATTTATAATGGGCTTCTTATATGAGGCTAATCAAAGGCATGAACAGCGTAAAAACTGTTCTCTAGGCTGGTGAAAAACAGGTTAAGACCAGCAGAAGAAGAAAGAGGCTACTATGGGTAAAGTCATTGGAATCGATTTGGGCACCACCAATTCCTGCGTTGCGGTGATGGATGGCAGTTCCGCTAAAGTAATCGAAAACGCAGAAGGCGCACGGACAACACCGTCCATGGTTGCTTTTGCTGATGGTGGCGAGCGTTTGGTGGGTCAACCGGCAAAGCGTCAGGCGGTCACCAACCCTGAAAATACGCTTTTTGCGATTAAGCGTCTGATTGGCCGCCGTCACAACGATGATGCGTCCAAGAAATTCGCCAAACTGGTCCCTTACAAGACCGTGGCGGCGGATAATGGCGACAGTTGGGTCGAAGCGCAAGGCGAACAATATTCCCCCAGCCAAGTGTCCAGTTTCATCCTGCGCAAATTGAAAGAAGACGCCGAAGCCTTCTTGGGCGAAAGCGTGACGGAAGCGGTGATCACCGTGCCTGCCTATTTCAACGATGCTCAGCGTCAAGCGACGAAAGACGCGGGTAAAATTGCTGGCCTTGATGTGTTGCGGATCATCAACGAGCCCACCGCGGCGGCACTCGCCTATGGCCTTGATAAGAAAGAATCTGGCACGATTGCGGTTTACGACCTTGGCGGCGGCACGTTTGACGTGTCGATCCTTGAGGTTGGCGATGGCGTCTTTGAAGTGAAATCCACCAATGGCGATACCTTCCTTGGCGGTGAAGACTTTGACCAACGCATCATTGATTTCTTGGCCGATGAATTCAAAAAAGAAAATGGCATTGATTTGCGCGACGATAAACTGGCGCTTCAGCGTCTGAAAGAAGCCGCGGAAAAAGCCAAAATCGAATTGTCGAGCGCAACGCAAACCGATGTGAACCTGCCGTTCATCACCGCCGATCAATCGGGGCCAAAGCACCTCAATGTTAAAATGTCCCGGGCGAAACTGGAATCACTGGTTGAAGACCTCGTTCAGCGCAGCATTAAGCCTTGCCAAGCGGCGTTGAAAGACGCGGGCATCAAGGCCGAAGATATCGACGAAGTCATCATGGTTGGCGGCATGACGCGCATGCCCAAAATCATCGAAGTCGTCAAAGATTTCTTCAAGGCTGAACCGCATCGCGGCGTCAACCCTGATGAAGTGGTGGCCTCCGGCGCGGCAATTCAAGGCGGCGTGCTGAAAGGTGATGTGAAAGATGTCTTGTTGCTTGATGTCACGCCATTGTCCTTAGGCATTGAAACCCTTGGCGGTGTCTTCACCCGCTTGATTGATCGCAACACCACGATCCCCACCAAGAAGTCTCAGACTTTCTCAACGGCTGATGACAATCAGACGGCGGTGACGATTCGAGTCTTCCAAGGTGAACGGGAGATGGCCGCGGATAACAAATTGCTTGGTCAATTTGATCTGGTGGGCATTCCGGCCGCGCCTCGCGGGGTGCCGCAAATCGAGGTGACTTTCGATATTGACGCCAATGGCATTGTCAATGTCAGCGCCAAAGATAAAGCCACCGGCAAAGAACAGCAGATCAAGATTCAAGCCTCTGGCGGTCTCAGCGATGATGACATTGAACAAATGGTCAAAGACGCTGAAGCCCATGCCGAAGACGATAAGAAGCGCCGCGAAAAGGTCGAAGCCCGCAATCAGGCGGAATCCTTGGTTCATGGCGCGGAAAAATCCCTCGCTGATCTTGGCGATAAAGCCGATCCTGCTCTCAAAGAAGAGGTGGAGAAAGCCGTCGCTGATCTGAAAGAAGCGCTTGCTGATGAGGATAATGACGATTTCGGCCCTCAAACCGAAGCGCTGTCTGCGGTGCTGATGAAAATGGGCGAAGCGGCTTACGCGGCGGAACAGGCCGAAGGCGGCGATGATGCTAGCGGTCAAGATACCGCCAATGATGCCAGCGCGAATGATGACGGTGTTGTTGACGCCGAATTCGAGGAAGTCGACGACAGTGACGACGATAAAAAATCAGCAAACAGCTAATCCTGTTTGCTGACGATTGATGTGTGAGACCGTGAGCGTGACCCATGGCTAAACGTGATTTTTATGAAGTGCTTGGGGTCAGTAAAGACGCGGATGGCAAAACCATCAAATCCGCTTACCGCAAATTGGCCATGCAATATCATCCGGATCGCAATCCGGATGATAAATCGGCTGAAGATAAATTCCGCGAAGCCACGGAAGCTTACGATGTCTTAAAAGACGATCAAAAACGCGCCGCTTATGATCGCATGGGCCACGCGGCTTTTGATCAATCGGCAGGCTTCGGTGGTGGGGCTGGCGGCTTTGGCGCTGGGTTTGGTGCGGGCGGCTTTTCCGATATTTTTGACGAAATGTTCTCTGACTTCATGGGAGGGCGCGGTGGCGGTCGTAAGGCCAATACCAAGGGCGCGGATTTGCGCTATGACCTCGATATTTCCCTTGAAGAAGCGTTTCACGGCGATAACAAAACCATCACCATCCCAGTGGCGATCCGTTGCGAGACTTGCGATGGTTCTGGCGCGGCGAAAGGCTCAAGCCCCGTCAATTGCGGCACTTGCGGCGGCCATGGCAAAGTGCGCGCCCAACAAGGCTTCTTCACCGTGGAACGAACCTGCCCCGCTTGTCAGGGGCAAGGCCAAACCATCTCATCTCCTTGCGGCGATTGCGGCGGTCAAGGCCGGGTGCAGAAAAACCGCACCCTCAATGTCAATGTTCCGGCGGGGGTTGATACCGGCACGCGGATAAGATTGTCAGGCGAAGGCGAAGCCGGTTTGCGCGGCGGCGCGCCCGGCG
>CAJXME010000026.1 GCA_913056245.1 uncultured Alphaproteobacteria bacterium
GCCCGTATAAAGCACCGCCGCCAAGGCCGCCACCGCCCCCATCAACATCATGCCTTCAACCCCAAGGTTCAAAACGCCGGCGCGTTCGGTGATCAATTCACCCGTTGCCGCCAGCAATAAGGGGATGGACGTGGCCAATACCGTCAGAAGCAATGCGCTCATGATCCTGCCTTTCGTGTTGTCCATTCAATTTTGTAATGTTGAAGCGTTGCCCCCGCCAAGAGGAAGAAGAGCAAAATGCCTTTGAAGAGGCCAGTGACCACTTTCGGGATGCCCAAGGCGATTTGCGCGTTGTCGCCACCCAATTCCGCCATGGCAATCAAAAGCCCGGCGGCGATCACCCCCAGCGGATTAAGCCGCGCCAGAAAAGCCACAATAATCGCCGTAAAGCCATAGCCAAAGGACACATTCGGTTGCAATTGCCCGATATTCGCCGACACTTCGATCATCCCCGCCAGCCCAGCCATGGCGCCGGAAAACAAGAGGACGCCAATGGTGGTGCGCACCGAACTAAAGCCAGCAAAACGCCCCGCTCGAGGCGCGCTGCCAATCACCCGCACTTGAAACCCTGGCAAGGTGCGGTGCATCAACCACCAGGCGATCGGCGCCAAAATAAACGCCGCCAAGACGCCATAATGCAATTGCCCCAGATAACCGACGCCGGGGATAGGCATTCGGCTGATCAGCCCCGCATCGGGATACATCGGCGTGAGCGGAAAGCCAAAGGCCATGGGGTCACGCAACGGCCCTCGCACCATGACGTCGATCAACAGCGCCGCCACATAAGACAACATTAAAGTCACCAAAATTTCATTGGCGTTGAACAGCGTCTTGCAGATCGCCGCGATCGCCGCCCAAGCCGCGCCGGCGGCCATGGCGACTAAGATCATCATGGGCAATAACAGCGGTGAGGTCGTGTCTGGGAATTGCAAGGCAAAGGCGCCTGCTGCTAACGCCCCTAAAATAAATTGCCCTTCGGCGCCGATGTTCCAGATATTGGCGCGGTAACAAAAGACCAAGCCCAAGGCGATGATGATCAGGGGGCAGGCTTTGACCACCAGATCGCTGATCCGATCCAATCGGCTGAGGGGCGAGATGAAAAATTGATAAAGCGATTCGCCGGCGTTATAGCCCAACACGGTAAAAATCAACGCGCCGATGATCAAGGTTGCGGCAATCGCGATGACAGGGCTGAGCAGGCTCAGCCATGGGGAGGGGTTGGTGCGCGGGGTGAGTTTGATCATGCGCGCTCTCCCTCAGATGCGGGGTGTTGGAGAGACGATGAAGATTGCGCGCCTCCCATCAGCAGGCCAACATCTTCGGCGGTCAAATCAATCGCCGCTTGAGGTGGGCTGAGATGACCGGCGTTCAGAACCGCGATGCGGGTCGATAGGCTGAAAATTTCTTCAAGGTCTTGGCTGATTAAAATAATGCCGCAGCCTTGGGCGGCGAGCGCCAAGAGATTGCGGCGGATCATCGTGGCGGCGCCAACATCCACCCCCCAAGTCGGTTGCGCGACAATCATCAATCGCGGCGCGGTGATCAGGCTTCGCCCCATGATGAATTTCTGCAAATTGCCGCCGGACAATTGCCGCGCCATAGGGTTATGATGCGGCGTGCGGACATCGTGGTCTTTGATGATCGATGCGGTGGTGTCTTCGCATAACGCGGGATGCCCTCGCATGGTGTTCAGCCAGCCTTCACCGGTGACGCGATCAAAATGCGTCAAAAACGTATTTTCCACCAGCGTCATCTCCGTGACCGCGGCGTGGCCGTTGCGTTCTTCGGGCACCATTTCAATGGCAAGACGGCGGCGGGCTTGCGGCGTGAAGCGGCCAATCGCTTGGTCTTGAAAGCGAATTTGATCGGATCGCGGGCAAAGCCATTCGCCGGTCAACGCTTCGGTCAATTCGTCTTGGCCATTGCCGGAAATCCCAGCGATGCCTAGAATTTCCCCTTCATGGACATCAAAAGAAATCGCGTTCAGCGCCGTCGCAAAGGCAGAATCCGCAGGGCGCGATAAGTCGGAGACGGCAAACACAACAGGGGCTTTGGTTTTCGCGCCGCTGGTTTGACGTTCGATCCAATCGACTTCCTTGCCCACCATCATTTCAGCCATGGCGCGGGTGCTGCTCTTGGCAGGGGTGACCTCGCCGACATTTTTGCCGCCGCGCAAGATGGTGGCTTTGCTGGTCAGCGCCATGACCTCATCGAGTTTATGGCTGATGTAAAGTACCGCGCAGCCTTCTTTCGCCAGCAGCCTTAGCACGTCAAAAAGCCGTTCACTTTCTTGCGGGGTTAAGACGGAGGTTGGTTCGTCCATAATCAATAATTTGGGGTCTTGCAAAAGACAGCGCAGGATTTCCACCCGCTGCTGTTCGCCCACCGATAAATCCCCTACGGGGCGGTCCGGGTCAATGGCCAAACCCCAACGCGATGAAGCCTCGCGAATCCGGCCGCTTAAATCGTTCAGCGACGGCGCGTCATCGAGCGCAAGGGCGATGTTTTCTGCCACAGACAGGGCTGGAAAGAGCGAGAAATGCTGGAACACCATGGCAATCCCCATGGCGCGGGCGGCTTTCGGTGACGTGATGGAAACCGCTTGCCCATCCCAGATAAACTGGCCTTGATCAGGCGATAACACGCCGTAAAGCATCTTCACAAAGGTTGATTTCCCCGCGCCATTTTCCCCCAAAAGCGCGTGGATCGCGCCTTTTTCAATGGCAAAATTCACCGCGTCATTGGCGATGAAATCACCGAAAGATTTGGTGATGCCGTGGGCTTCAAGAAGGGGGGATTTGTCTGTTTTTGTTTGAGCCATATGAGGCGCCATCTCCGCCAGATTGTGATCAAAACTCGTGATTTTTACCGTACATTCAACGGCATTGACAGTAACGGCTGAAACCGACAAATGCTAGTCTAAGATGCCGATTATTTTACTTTTCGCCGCAATTGATTTTCGCGATGGAATAAATAAAGCCCGGAAGCGATGATGATGCTGACGCCGATAATCGTGGGCGCGTCAAGACCATCGCCAAAGACCAGATAGCCAAGGATGGTGGCGCTGATAATCTCGACATATTGAAACGGCGCTAAGACAGACGCCGGGGCTTTTTTGAAAGCATGCACAATCGTCAAATGACCAATCGTGGCGACCAAGCCCAAACAAAGAACCCAAATGATTTCGATGCCTTGGGGCAGAGACGCTTCAAAGACCGGCCAATCGATGCGCTGGCCTAACATCAACATCAATGTGAGGCTTAAAGTTGCGGAAATGCCAACGATCCATTGCATCTGAAGAGGGTGAACCTTGGCGCTTAACTTGCGCGTCACCATTAAATATAAGGCAAAACTCACCGCGGTTCCGAGGGGGTAGAGCGCGGGCAGGCCCACTTCAAAGAATGTTGGCCGGATGATGATCAGCGCGCCGATAAACCCGATCACAATGGCCATGATGCGGCGGATGCGAATCACTTCCCCCAAAAACAACGCTGAAAGCAGGGTCAGAATTAGCGGCTCCACAAAAAAAATCGCGATCGCTTGGGCGATGGATAAATAGCGCAATGCCGCGAAGAACAGCACGGTCGCTGCCGCCAGAAAAATCCCTCGGGATATCTGCAAGATCAGCGTGCCTTCGGTCAGATGCCAAAGCCGATAATAGAGGATCAGCGGCGTGATTAATAAGGTCTGAACAAAAAAGCGAAACCAAACAATTTGCCCTGCTGACATGGTGTCGGTGAGCAATTTGGCAAAAACGTCAATCCCCGGCACAAGCAACATGGCGATCGCCATCAACACCATCCCCCGCACCATGTCAGGATGATCGGCTGATTCGGCTGGTTTGGGTATGAGGGGAGGTTTTTGTAGCGGCATGGGTGACCTTTATTCAAAAAGTGATCATGTCTTGATTCCAAGACCCTGACTAGCCTCTATTATGGTTTTGATGAATTTTCCACAAAACTCGCGTTTTCGTGACTTGTCTTTGCGCTCAAGATGTTTATAAATAATGAAACTTAATAAAATATCTTCACTGAGAAAGGATATAGAGATGAGCGAACCGCATCTTCTCGTCCACCATGACGGCGATAATGTCGGTGTCGTGGTTGTTGAAAATCTGAAGGCTGGCACGGAAATGCTGTGCGTGGTCACGGAAAACAACACGGATTTCACCATGACCGTTAATCACGATGTGCCAATCGGCCACAAAGTGGCTTTGATTGATTTCGCCGAAGGCGATACCGTGATGAAATATGGTCAGGATATCGGCCGTGTGGTTGCCGCCGCTGGTAAGGGCGATCACATCCATACCCACAACCTGAAAACCAAGCGTTGGTAGGAGGCTATCATGACGTCAAACAACACATTCTTCGGTTATCGTCGTGAAAACGGCCGGGTTGGTGTTCGCAATTATGTTGCGATCCTGCCGGTTGATGATATCTCCAACGCCGCTTGTGAAGCGGTGGCGAATAACATTCAAGGCACCATGGCGCTGCCGCATTCCTATGGCCGCCTGCAATTTGGTGAAGACCTTGAATTGCATTTCCGCACCATGATTGGCACTGGCGCGAACCCCAATGTCGCCGCTTGTATCGTGATCGGGATTGAGCCTGAATGGACGCAAGTCATCGTCGATGGCATCGCCAAAACAGGCAAGCCGGTGGCGGGTTTCTCCATTGAACAAAACGGCGATATCAACACCATTGCCGCAGCGTCTCGCAAAGCCAAAGAATTTGTCCATCTCACCTCAGAATATCAGCGCGAAGAATGCGATATCGCTGAACTGTGGGTGTCCACGAAATGCGGCGAAAGCGATACGACCACGGGTCTGTCCTCCTGCCCCACTGTTGGCAATATGTATGACAAATTATTGCCAAAAGGCATTTATGGTGTCTTCGGCGAAACCTCGGAAATCACCGGTGCTGAGCATCTTTGTAAAGCGCGGGCGGCCAATCCTGAAGCGGGCGAGAAGTTTATGAAAATCTTCCAAGCCTATCAGGATGAAGTCATCGAGCCGTTCAAAACGTCTGATTTGTCGGATTCACAGCCCACCAAGGGCAACATCCTTGGCGGTTTGACCACCATCGAAGAAAAAGCGCTTGGCAATCTGGAAAAGATTGGCCGCACCTCCACCTATATCGACGCGCTTGGCCCAGCCGAAGCGCCAGAAAAAGGCGCCGGCCTTTATTTCATGGATACGTCTTCCGCCGCGGCAGAATGCGTGACCTTGATGGCGGCGGCAGGCTATGTGGTGCATACCTTCCCTACGGGTCAGGGCAATGTGGTGGGCAACCCCATCGTGCCGGTGATTAAGATCACAGGCAACCCCCGCACCGTTCGCACCATGGGTGAGCATGTTGATGTTGACGTCTCAGGTGTGTTGCGTCGTGAAATGACCATTGACCAAGCCGGTGACAGCCTCATTGAGTGCATCCGCCGCACCGCCAATGGCCGTTTGACCGCAGCGGAAGCGCTTGGTCATAAAGAATTTGTCATGACCAAACTCTATCGGAGCGCCTAAATCTTATGCCTCAACTTGTCATCACGGAATATATGGATGACGCCGCTGTGGCCGATCTCAAGCAATCATTTGATCTGGTCTATGACCCGCAATTGGTTGACGATCGGCCACGGCTGATTTCTCTTTTGGCCGATGCAGAAGGCTTGGTGGTGCGCAACCGCACGCAAGTCACCGCGGAATTGCTTGATCACGCGCCTCATCTGAAAGTGGTGGGCCGTTTGGGTGTTGGCCTTGATAACATCGATTTGGCGGCGGCGGCGGCGCGCGATATCGCGGTTTGCCCAGCCGAAGGCGCCAATGCTGATAGCGTGGCGGAATATGTGATCACTTCGGCGTTGTTGTTACTGCGCCCAGTTTATCACGCTCGCGCCGCGATGATGGCCGGTGAATTTCCCCGCCCGCAACTCAGCCACGGCCAAGAGATTCGCAACAAAACCATGACTTTGATTGGCGGCGGAGTGATTGGCCTTGCCACCATGCGCCGCGCTGAAGCCCTTGGGATGAGCGTGGTGATTGTCGACCCCCAACTCGAATTGGGTCTGACCATTGATGGCGCGGAAGTGGTGACCATGGATGACGGTTTGCGCCAAGGGGATGTGATTTCCCTTCATGTGCCGCTCAACGACAAGACCCGTGATTTGATCGACGCCAAGGCGCTTGATCGAATGAAATCCTCGGCGATCCTTATCAACACCGCTCGTGGCGGCGTGGTGGATCATAACGCCCTAGCCGATGCCTTGCGTTCAGGAAAAATTGCTGGAGCGGCGCTTGATGTTTTCCCCAATGAACCCGCCTCCGCCGATGATCTGGCGATGTTTGACGGGCTGGATAATATCATTCTGACGCCTCATGTCGCGGGCTTAACGCAAGAAGCCAATAGCCGTGTCGGCACCATCACCGCCCATAATATTCGCCGTTATTTGGAGCCGTCTTCATGACCATCATTTCCCCGGAAACACTTTGCGCGGGCATCACCGCGGCGCTCGAATCATCATCGACCTCACCGGAAAATGCCGCTTCGGTGGCGCGCGCCTTAACCTTGGCGGAGATCGATGGCAAAAAAGGCCATGGGCTGAGCCGCGTGCCCAGTTACGCCGGCCAAGCCAAATCAGGCAAAGTGCAAGGCATGGTCAGCCCAAGTTTCTCGACGCCAAAGCCGGGGGTTTTGGCGATTGATGCAGGGCATGGCTTTGCTTATCCCGCTTTTGATCTGGTGCTCGATGAATTGCCAAAAATGGCATCAAGCCAAGGCATTGCCATGGCGGGGATTTACCGCTCGCATCATTATGGCGTCGCGGGTCATCATGTCGAAAAGGCCGCGGATCAAGGCATGGTGGCGTTGCTCTTTGGCAATACGCCAGCGGCGATGGCGCCATGGGGCGGTAAGACAGGTTTGTTTGGCACCAATCCGATTGCCTTTGCCGCGCCCATCGCGGGTCAGCCGCCGTTGGTGATTGATCTGGCGACCTCGAAAGTGGCGCGCGGCAATATCATGGCGGCGGCGCAACGCGGCGAGGATATCCCCGAAGGCTGGGCGCTCGATGCCATGGGGCAACCCACCACCGATGCGAAATCCGCACTCCGGGGGACGATGGTGCCGCTGGGTGATGCCAAAGGCACGACGCTGGCCCTGATGATCGAAGTCTTGGCGGCGGCCTTGACCGGTGCAGGTTTTGGCTATGAAGCCACGTCATTTTTTGACGCCGAAGGCGACTACCCCAATGTGGGGCAGTTGATGCTGATGATTGACCCCGGCGCGATGCCGCTTGTCTCGGGTGAGGGTTTTGCCGAACGGATGGCGGCGATGGCGCAATTGATCACCGATGATGGCGCGCGCTTGCCGGGCAGTGGCCGCATGGCAAAACGCAAAGCGGCGGAAAAAGGCCTTGAGGTCAATGACGCCGCTTGGCAAGCCGCGCTCGATTTGGCCTGATCTTTTTTCCTCATCGTTCAATAATTCAATCTCTGGCTATTCTTGCTCTTGACCGTTTGGGCAAGCGGCGAAGAAGCCGTCAAAGGTGATGGACTTTCTGCCGCCCATGGTTAGGATGGGGATCATAGCACCAACATAAATAAATCGATTGGATGAACCCCAATTGGATAGAGCCAAGGAGTGGCAAATGACGATGGAACATTGGTCTTTAAGCGTTGATGATCAAGGCATTGCTTGGGTGACGCTTGATGTGCAGGGCAAATCGGTCAATGTCTTGACCCGCGCGGTGGTGGATGAAATGGCCACCCTTGCCGACCAATTGGCCCATCACGATGGCATCACCGCCATGGCTTTGGTTTGCGGCAAGCCTCAAGGGTTTGTTTATGGCGCGGATATCAATGAATTCACCGATTTGAAAACCGAAGCCGATGTCGGCGCGTTGCTTGATCACGTCCATGGCTTGTTCCAGCGCTTTGCCGATTTGCCCTTTCCGACTGTGGCAGGGATCGATGGCTTTGCCCTTGGCGGCGGGTTGGAATTGCCGTTGGTTTGTGATCGGCTGGTGGCGACGGCATCGCCGAAAACACAATTGGGCTTCCCTGAAGTGAAACTCGGCCTCATGCCGGGCTATGCTGGCACAGGCCGTGCCTATGGCCGCATTGGGGCGGCGGCGGTGCTGGATATGATGCTGACAGGCCGCATGGTGCCTGCCGCCGAAGCCTTAGACATGGGGCTTGTCGATCAACTTTGCGATGATGCCGCCGGTCTGCATGACGCGATCCGTGCGATGATCGCCAGCATGGGAGGCGTGAAACCGCCGCGCCCATCAATCACCGGCGAAGACACCAAAGCCGCGGTTGACGATGCCGCGGCCAAGTTCACCAAACGTCTGCGCCCTGACCATACGCCAGCGCCATTTGCGATTTTGGATCATATCGCGGATAACGCCCCCGATGCGGCGGCTATTTCCGAGGCTGAAAAAGGCATCTTTCCAGCCTTGATGATGAGCGAGGCTTCCGATGGCCTCCGCCGGGTTTTCCAATTGACGGATATGGTCAAAAAGACGGGTCGCGGCGATAGCGAGGTGCAATCGGTTCACGTCATCGGCGCTGGGGTGATGGGCGGCGATATTGCGGCGGTGGCGGCGATGTGCGGCTTTAACGTCACCTTGAGCGATATGAATAGCGATGCGATTATGGCGGCGATTGATCGCGCGCGGGCGCTTTATGAACGGCGGCTGAAATCCCCGGAAAAAATCAACCCTGTGATGGATCGGTTGGTGGCAGACCCTGACCAAAAAGGTTTGGCGGAAGCTGACCTCATCATCGAAGCCGTGGCGGAACGACTTGATGTGAAGCAAGCGGTGTTCACGGCGGTGGAAGCCAAAGCCAAGCCCGAGGCTATTCTCGCCACCAACACTTCAGCGATCCCGCTTGAAGACATCGCGTCGGCCTTAAACGACCCCAGCCGATTGATCGGCCTTCATTTCTTTAATCCCGTGCCGGTCTTGCCGCTGGTGGAGGTGATTTACTCGCAATATTCCAATGACCAAGCGATTGCTCGGGGCATGGCCTTTTCTGGTCAAATGAAGAAAATGCCAATCCGCTGCAAATCCGCGCCGGGCTTTGTGGTCAACCGCGCGTTGCTACCTTATATCAACGCGGGCATTGCGCAAATGCTGGAGGGCACACCGGCGGATGAAATCGACCAAGCGCTGGTTAATTTCGGCATGCCCATGGGGCCGATTGAATTGGCGGATCAAATTGGCCTTGACGTGATGCTGGACGCCTCGACGCCATTGGGAATGCCCGATGAAGTGGCCGCCGCCTTCCAGCAAATGATCGATGCTGGCACGATTGGCCGCAAATCTGGCCAAGGCTTTTATGAATGGGACGATAAAAAAGCCCTCCGCCCTCGCGCGGTTTATGAAACCCACGCGCAAAAGGCCTTGGCGGCGACCTTGTTGCAACCGATGATTGACGAATGCCGTGCGGCGGTGGCACAAGGGGTGGTGGATAGCGCCGATCACGCCGATGCCGCGATGATCTTTGGGGTGGGCTTCCCGCAATTCAAAGGCGGCCCCCTGCATTTTACCGAT
>CAJXME010000027.1 GCA_913056245.1 uncultured Alphaproteobacteria bacterium
TTTGCCTGTATAGGCACAGGCCGTAACAACATGATCTTTTCTGACAGCGTTAAGCGCGTGGGAAGTCATAACAGTGATCCCCATTTCCATGATACGCTGTTGGATTTTCTCTTGTTCCAGAGTGTTAACAGTCCATTCTGATATTTTAGCGGCTGGCGTGATCAAGGTTACATGGCATCCGGCTTGGTGTAGTTTTTCAGCCAAAATTCCGCCCATATAATAATGATCATCGTCATAGATCAGCACCTGTTTTCCCGCCAATCGATCAAAAGCAAAATCCCCCGCCATGATATCATCGGGCGTGTAAAGCGGCATGGCGCTACTGATCGGTATTGGTTTCAGATGCGCCCTTGCCGTGCCATCGCGGCGCCAGACCGAACCCGTGGCGATGCAAATATGCTGAAAACCAAAACTCATGACGTCATCAGCGGTGAGGGGGCTGTCGCGATAAATCGAAACATTGGCCATGGGTTCTATTTGACCCAGGCGGTAATCCATCACCCGCCCCCAAGCCGAAAGATTGGGCAATAAGCGTTCTTTTGCGACGCGGCCGCCAAGCGTGCTTTTGGCTTCGGCCAGCGCCACGTCATAGCCGCGCCCCCCCAACATGCGTGCCGCTTCAAGGCCAGCAGGGCCTGAGCCAATCACCAAGACCGTTTCGCTGTCGCCCTTCGCGGGTTTGTTTTCCGGATGCCAGCCCTTGCGCCATTCTTCCATAAAGGAGGGGTTTTGGGTGCAGCGCGAGATCGACATGGTCATATCGCCGGTGACGCAAATATTGCAGCCGATGCATTCACGGATATCCTCAAACCGCCCTTCTTTAATTTTATTGGGCAAGAACGGGTCCGCGATTGATGGCCGCGCCGCGCCAATGAAATCGAGAATGCCAGACTTGATTTGCCGCACCATGGCATCGGGCGAGGTGAAACGGCCAACCCCCACCACAGGCTTGGACGTCAATTTTTTAATCCCCGCAATTAAGTCTTCTTGCGCGCCTTCATCTTTGAAACGCGAAGTGCCGGAACAATCTTCCCAAGTGCCATGGGCGAGGTCCCAAAGATCAGGCAGATCGCCGTGCATCTCAATGCAATCGCGCAACTCGCTGTTGGAAAAACTCAAATCATCAAAGGCTTCATCAAGGGATAACCGCACCGTCACCCCCATGGTATCCCCCACGGCTTCGCGAATATCGGTGATGACTTCCCGCATAAAGCGGCTGCGGTTCTCAAGACTGCCACCATATTCATCATTGCGCTTATTGGTGGTGCGCGACAAGAAATGCTGGATGATGCCAAAGCCATGGGCGCCATAAAGGCAAATCAAATCATAACCGCAATCGCGGGAGCGTTTCGCGGCATTGACATACCAGCGGCGCACACCACGGATTTCATCTTTTTCTAAACTGCGGGCGCTGACGGGATCAGACGTAAAGGTCAAGATCGGCCCACCCGTCGCGGCGAGCGGCACTTCTTTGGTGTATAGATTGGGCCCATTGATGCCGGAATAGGCGAGTTCAATTCCCGCCAACGCGTCATGGGATTTCATCGCCTCCGCCATCTTAGCCATCATGGGCATATCTTTATCTTCCCACAGCCGCAATTCAATGAAAGGCGAGATTTCACTGGTTTGATGAATTTCCACCTGTTCCGTGAAAATCACCCCCCAGCCGCCTTCTGATTTGACACGCCGCATCTCCGCCACCGCCGACGGGTCACGATAACCGCCGCCATTGCAATGCGGCACTTGATAAAAGCGATTCTTGGCGGTCACAGGGCCAATCGCCAGAGGCTCAAACAAAAGATCGTATCGTGACGATGGGCGGGAAGACTGATCGTCGAGCATTACTTCGTCCTCTCATGCTGCAAATCAAGTTGGGGGGTGAAACGCGCGATAATTCGGTCAAGCGAAGATTGCCAGCCGCGCAGCTCTTCAAGGGCTGTGCCAATGCTGATGACCGCGGCGTCATCAAACCGCTGACCAATAATCTGAATGCCCGTCGGCAAACCAGCCGCCGTCAAACCCGAGGGCACGGTCAGGGCAGGGCATTGGCCAATCGAATTAAAAACACAAGTCATATCCAGTCCTTCAAGACGGCCATCATCGCCCAATTTGGTGTAATCGTCTTCGCGCCCTTCGAGCAATGGGGCTGGCAAAGCCATGGTGGGGCATAAGAGGGCATCAAAGCCTGTCATCGCTTTCGTGAAATTCTGCCATTGTTTGGTGCGGATGTCATCAAGGCGGCGAAAAGATACCGCGCTCATGGCCAAGCCGCGATCGACCAATGCCAAAAAGTCTGGGTCCATCTCATGGCGGTGATCGGCCAATAAATCTTCGACGGCGGCGGCCAAATACACACACCAATAATCATACCACGTATCAACGATATGGGGACTCCAGCCCAGATCAATCTCTTCGATGGTTGCACCCGCGGATTCCAGCGCCGCCACCGCCGCGTTGAATTGCGCCGCGACCTCAGGGTCAACGGCAAAAAATCCAAGGTCAGGAGAAATGGCAAGCCGCCATGATTTGGGGTCAGGCGCGTCATTCGATAGTGGCGTGGGGTGCATTTGGCTTAAAATATCCGCGTCATCAGGGCCACTCACCACTTCCATAAACAAACGAATATCCGCCATGGTTCGGCCGAGAGGGCCAAAATGCGAGATCGTGTCAAACACCGTTGGCAGAATATCCATGGGGATGCGACCAAGGCTAGGCTTAAGGCCGATGACGCCGCAAAGCGCGGCAGGGATACGCACCGACCCTCCCATATCCGTGCCTTCCGCCAAGGGAACGCATCCCGTGGCCACCGCAACGCCCCCGCCGCCCGATGAGCCGCCGGGGGTTCGGCTTTCATCAAATGGGTTTCGGGTATGGCCAAAGAGCGGCGAGCGCGTGAAACTAGAATGGGCAAATTCAGGAGTGGTGGTGCGCGCCACAATAATCGCGCCGGCCGCTTCAAGACGCTGCACAATCACCGGGTTGTGATCCCCGAGTTGATCCTTGAGCGCCGCAGAACCGCGGCTGGTGGGCTTGCCAAGAAGAGGGGTGAATTCTTTGATCGCCACCGGCACGCCTTCAAGAGGACGAGGGGGCTGGCCTTGCTTTAATCGCGCGGCGGCCAATTGGGCTTTTTGCCGAGCCTCATCGTGATAGATCGCGGTGAACGGGTTAAGCGCGTCTTGGACAAGATCGCATCGCGCAAGGCTATTCTTGATTACCACCTCAATGCAAACCTCGCCTGAGGCGACGCCAGAAACAATGGACACTGCATCGAGAGGAGGTGTGAGGCTAGCCATGGGTCAATCCAGTGGCGCCAAAACGCCACTGGTCGATAAGATTTACTTTTTCAGGCGAGTCCAAATCGCGTCATAGAGCGATTGCGTCGCCTGATCACAAACCTGAACGAAGACACCCGATGGCGCATCCGCTGGCGGATTGTTTTCACGCGCTTCAGCCAATTCAGGGTCAAGATAAGGCGCAACCCCTTTGACGCCCGCCGCGTAACGCGCGTAATTGGTGACAGCCGCGGCATTTTCAGGCTCAAGCAAGAAATCCATGAATTTCAGCGCCGCCGCCCGGTTTGGCGCGTCTTTCAACAAAACGACGTTATCCATCCAAACGATATACCCTTCTTTTGGATAGGCGTATTTAAGGGAGGCTTTTTCAGCGCGCGCTTTAGCGCCAAAACCATTCCAGATCATGCCCGCGCTCGCGTCGCCGGAGACCAGCACATCTTTCGCGCCGTCAGAGTTAAAAGAAGCCCAATGCTTTTTCGCGCCGTCAAGCATTTGCGACAGCGCCTTCAACTGAGCCTTATCGGTGCTGCATTGCGGAAAGCCCATATGAATTGATGCCAAGACCAGCGTTTCGCCGGCGGTATCCAGCACATTGACCTTGCCTTGCAGTTCTGATGGCGGGTTGAAGATGATGCCCGTGGTGTTGATATCACCGCTATAGACATTGGTGTCCACTGAGAAACTGGTTGACCCCCACTGATAAGGGATCGAATGTTTGCGGCCATTGTCGAAATCAACATTGAGCCATTTGTCTTCGATATTGCCGAAGTTTTTCAATTCCGATGGCGAATAGCTGTCCAGCATGCCTTCGCCGGCCATGATTTTCACCATGTAATCGCCCGGCACGGCGACATCATAACTGCCCAACGCACCGGCTTTCAGATTGGCCAGCATGGCTTCGTTGGAATCATAGGTGTCCATCACCACTTCGATGCCGGTTTCGGCGGTGAATTTGTTCAACAACTCCTGAGGGATATATTCAAACCAATGATAGATTGAAAGTTTTTCAGCGGCGACCGCTTGTCCCGTGGCCAGCACCATCGTTGCTGCCGCCATAAGTTTTGTGAATTTACGCATTGTTGTTTCCTCCGTTTTTGTTTTTGAACAAAACTTTTTATAAAAGCCTAATGGATAAATAGATTTCCGAAAACAAATTTTTGAACCACGCACCCTCGCGGGTTTAATAAGTCGGGTTATTCTTGACGCCCCATGCGGCTGATCAGATAGGAAATCGACACCAGCACAATCGAAACCGTCAACATCAAGGTGGAAATGGCCATGATATTCGGCTTAATCCCTTGCTTGACCGCGCCGAAAATCGCCGTCGGCAAGGTTTCCACCCCTGCGCCTTTGACAAAATTCGTGATAATGAAATCATCCAGCGAAATGATAAAGGCCAGCAAAAACCCCGACAGAATGCCCGGCACCATCAAGGGAAATAGTATCAACCGAAAGGTCTGCCCCGGGGTGGCGTAAAGATCACGCCCCGCTTGTTCGTAGATGCTGGAAATGCCTTGAAGCCGCGCGGAGATCGGCAAATAGGCAAAGGGAATGCAAAAGACAATATGCGCCAGCAAGATGCTTAGCAAACCGCGATCAAACCCGATCACCGAAAAGAAAATAAGCGTCGCCACCGCGGTGACAATTTCCGGCACCATCAGCGGCAGATTGATCAGACCAAAGGTGAGCGATTTGCCCTTAAAGGCTTTGCCGCGCACCATGGCAAGAGCGGCGGCGGTGGCTATAACGGTGGAGACGATGGCGGCCATCACCGCGATGATCAGCGAGTTCACCGTTGCGGTTTTGAACTTTGCCGCCTCAACGCCATAAAAGACTTTTTCATACCAATGCAGGCTGAACCCGCCCCAGATCGTGATCGATTGCGAGGCGTTGAAGGAATAGATCATCACAATAATCAACGGCGCGTAAAGGATGAAAAAACACGCTAAGGTGATTTCGCGAAACCCGGGATACCATTTGACCTTTTCGGTTGCGCGCGCCATCTCAATGCCCCCGTGACGTGGATTGCGTTTGGTTGCGGGCATAGACCAACAAAATGCCCATAATGATGGTGAGCAAAATCATCGACACCGCCGCGCCAAATGGCCAGTCGCCGGCTTGGCCTTTGAATTGTTCTTCCACCAGCGAGCCGATCATAAAATTCTTCGCCCCGCCCAAAAGATCAGGCGCTAAAAACGCCCCAAGGCTGGGGATAAAGACAAGGATACAGCCCGCGATGATGCCTGGTTTGACCGAGGGGATCACGACGCGAAACAAGGTCGACCACCGGCCGGTATAGAGGTCTGCCGCCGCTTCGGAGAGCACAAAATTATACCGTTCAATTGACGCGTAAATCGGCAACACCATAAAGGGCAGATAAGAATAAAACAGCCCCAACTGCACCGCAAAAGCGGTATTGATCATGCGGATCGGCTCATCAATCATGCCCATGGCCAGAAGCCATTCGTTGATAGGGCCGGTGTCGCGGATCAAAAACTTCATTGAAACCGTTCGGATCAAGAGATTAACCCAATAAGGGATGGTCACTAGAAACAGCAGCATGGATCGCGATTGCGGCGGGCTGGTGGCCATAAAATAAGCAGTGGGAAAGCCAATCAACAGGCAGAAGATCATGGCGAATAACGCTTGGATAAAGGATCGCCAAAAAATCAACAAATAGGTCCATTCGATCTGCGGCGGCTCATCGCCAAAAAGACCGCGATCGAGAAAAAACTGATCATAAGCTTCTAAGGTAAAGGTCCAAATGACGCCACCACGGAAATCTTGCGTCAGGAAGGAATAAACGAACATGATCAAAACCGGCACCACCAGCAAAATGCCGATCACCACCCAAGACGGCAGCAATAAAAGTCCGACCCGGCCTTCGACAATCGAGGCTTCGGCCTTATTCGCCGGTGATGACGACAACAGCCCCGCCATCAGTGATCCAACATTCGAATGGCGTTGAGATTCATATCAATCTGAACCGATTGCCCGGGCTTAAGAGCGCCTTCAACGCTCGTGTCATTCTGCACCCGCGCCAGCAACGAGATGCGGTCATCAACCCGAACATGCAATTGCGTGTCCGTGCCAAGATAAGACAGGTCTTGCACCGTGCCAATCAAGGCTGATTTTGGCGGCTTTTTGCCCACCGGTTTGATGCTGAGATGTTCCGGCCTGATCATGATGGAGAGCGGTTTAGCCGCATCAATCGCGTGATCAATTTCAAGGGGGATCGCTGTGCCATTGGCCAATTTAACGCGACATTTGCCTCCACGCATCGGCTCCGCCGTCACGTCAAGGATATTGGCCTCACCAATAAAATTGGCCACGAAGTGATTTCGAGGGTTGTTGTAAATATCTTGCGGCGATCCAATTTGCTGCACTTCACCATTGCTCATCACCGCGATGCGATCAGACATGGCCAGCGCTTCTTCTTGATCATGGGTGACAAAAACAAAGGTGATGCCGGTTTGTTTTTGAATGGCTTTGAGTTCTTCGCGCATCGCTTGGCGCAATTTCAAATCGAGCGCCGATAGCGGCTCATCCAAAAGCAAAACCTTCGGCGCCGGCGCAAGCGCGCGAGCAAGCGCCACGCGCTGCTGTTGGCCGCCTGACAGTTCATGGGGTTTGCGTTGGCCATATTCCGTCATCTGGATCAGATCAAGCATAGCGGCGGTGCGGGCTTTAACCTCATCCGCGCTTTGCCCTAGCCGTTTCAAGCCGAAGGCCACATTGTCCGCCACCGTCAAATGCGGAAACAGCGCGTATTGTTGAAAGACCGTATTCACGGGGCGTTGATGGGGCGCAAGGGTTGAAATATCGTCACCGTAAAGCCGCACTTGGCCTGCCGTGATCTCTTCAAAGCCAGCGATGATGCGCAACAAGGTTGTCTTGCCGCAACCTGAAGGGCCTAGCAGGGTGAAAAATTCATTGTCGTGAATATCGAAACTCACCTCTTTCAGCGCCGTCACCGGATGATGGCGGTGTGGATAGACCTTAACAATATGGTCAATATGCAATGCAATTTTGGTCATAACGCCCCCTTGAAGAAAATTATTTTTGCATATTCTGTGGGGCATGCAATCCTTATTGATCATTTTTCTTGGTTGCAAATTGATGAAACTGCCCTGAACATAGTCTCTTTATGAGAATAAAGTGATGAAAAGGGGAAGACGATGTCTGTTCATTCGATGAAACAATGGAGCGATCTGGCGGCGAAACTGAAACCGGCGGATGGCATGTTTTTAGACGGTCAGTTTGTGGCATCGGCTTCGGGCAAAACCTTCGACAGCATCAACCCTGCCACGGGTGACGTCCTCGCCCAAGTTGCGGAAGGCGACGCGGTGGATATTGATCGCGCGGTGAGCCTCGCCCGGGCGCGGTTTGAAAGCGGTGTTTGGGCCAATGAATCGCCGATGAATCGCAAATCTGTCCTCTTGCGATTGGCCGAATTGATCCGCGACAATCTCGATGAACTGGCGCTGCTTGATAGTTTGGATATGGGCAAACCTGTTGAAGACGCGGCGACGATTGATGTGCCGGGGTCAGCGCTGTTTTTCCAGTGGTATGCGGAAGCCATCGATAAAATCTATGATGAAGTCGCGCCCACGGGAGCAGGCGATCTTGCCATGATCACCCGCGAGCCGCTTGGCGTGGTTGGCGCGGTGGTGCCATGGAATTTCCCCCTTGATATGGCGACGTGGAAAGTTTCAGCGGCGCTGGCGGCGGGGAATTCCGTAGTGCTAAAACCCGCCGAACAATCGCCTTTATCGGCCTTGCGTTTGGCGCAATTGGCGGTCGAGGCTGGCGTGCCGGAAGGCGTCTTTAATGTCGTGCCGGGCTATGGCGAAACAGCGGGCAAAGCCTTGGGCTTGCATATGGATGTCGATTGCTTGGCCTTTACCGGCTCCACCCCTGTGGGCAAAATGTTCCAGCAATACGCCGGTCAATCCAACATGAAGCAAGTCTGGCTGGAGACGGGCGGCAAAAGCCCCAATCTGGTTTTTGCCGATTGCGATGATCTGGAAGCCGCCGCGGATATGGCGGCCTTTGGCATCTTCTTTAATCAAGGCGAGGTTTGTTCCGCCAATTCACGCCTCTTGGTGGAGCGGTCGATTCACGCGGAATTTGTTGAGATGCTGAAAAGCCGGGCGCCTAATTTTCAGCCGGGCAACCCTCTTGATCCCGCGTCTAAAATGGGCGCGATTGTTAGCCAAGAACAACATGACCGCATCATGTCGATGATCGAAGGCGGCAAAAAAGATGCTGATTGCGTGGTCGGCGGCAACGCGGTTTTGATCGATAATCGCGGGCTTTATGTTGAGCCCACCATCTTTGATCATGTGGCGCCAGATTGCACTATTGCCCGAGATGAAATCTTTGGCCCGGTCTTGTCGGTCATCCCGTTTGACCACGAAGAAGAAGCGGTGCGCATCGCCAATGATACGATTTATGGCCTTGCGGCATCCTTATGGACAGGGAGTCTGTCGCGGGCGCATCGCGTGTCGCGCCAATTGAGGGCTGGCACCGTTTCCGTCAACACCGTCGATGCCCTCAGCCCCATGACACCTTTTGGCGGGTTCAAGCAATCAGGAATTGGGCGTGATCTGTCTTTGCATGGGCTGGATAAATACACCGCCCTCAAAACCACTTGGATCAAATATTAGAGTCTCAAAAGGGACGGATCAGCGAGCCGATCGACAGCACCACCACCGCCACCAAACAGGCGGCCATGGCCAGATTGATCCGTCTTTGCATCAAAGGCGATAAATCAAGGTGATTGATCTTGACCCCCGCGTAAAGCCAAAGCAAATGCAGGGGTATCCAAATCAAATTCATGATGATCAGTTTCAAGCCTGTTTCAAGGACAAAATTGTCGGGATAAAAGGCAAAACTGCTGAAGAAGGTCGTGTTCACCGCATAGGCTTTGGGGTTAATGAATTGCAGCATCAGCCCTGCCATAAACCCCGGGGCGGCGGTTTGAATAAACGCGATCTTGGCTCCCGCCAAAGCAATTCTAAGCGCCAAATAGCCAAGATAAGCGGCGGAGGCGACGATCAAAATATGACGGATCAAAG
>CAJXME010000028.1 GCA_913056245.1 uncultured Alphaproteobacteria bacterium
AAACAAGTCGACACCCATGTTTTGTCTGATTTTGGCAAAGACGAAATGAAACAATGGGTCACCCCCCTCATCGATTGCATGGCGAGCGAGATTGATCGCCTGTTCGACGGCGATGAAGCCGAAAATAATTTCACCACTGCGGTGGCGCGGTTTTGCCCGCCGCCTTCAGCCTCAACACCAGACACGGCAGATCAGGATTAAACCATGGGATTCAATTGCGGTATTGTTGGCCTTCCGAATGTTGGCAAATCAACCCTTTTCAACGCCTTGACCGAAAGCGCGGCGGCGGATGCGGCCAATTATCCGTTTTGCACGATCGAACCGAATACTGGCCGGGTTGCGGTGCCTGATCCGCGACTGGAGAAATTAGCGGCCATCGCCAAATCCGCGCAAATCCTGCCGACGCAACTTGAGTTTGTTGATATCGCCGGGCTTGTGCGCGGCGCCAGCAAAGGTGAAGGTCTTGGCAATCAGTTTTTAGGCAATATCCGAGAAGTCGATGCCATTGCCCATGTTCTGCGCTGTTTTGATGACGAGAACATCACCCATGTCGATGGCGGGATTGATCCCATCCGTGACGCGGATACCGTCGATACGGAATTGATGCTGTCAGATTTGGACTCGCTGGAAAAGCGGATGGCCAATCTGACCAAAAAAGCCCGCGGCCAAGACAAAGACGCCAAAGCCATGCTGGCGCTGATGGAAAAACTTTATCAAGGTCTTTCCGATGGCAAGCCTGCGCGCGCGGTCGAAGGCCTGACGGATTTAGAAAAAGCCAGTTTGCCCTCAATGCAATTGATCACAGCAAAGCCTGTTCTCTATGTGTGCAACGTCGATGAAGGCGATGCCGCAACGGGCAATGCGCTGACCGAACGAGTCGCTGAACGCGCCGCCGAAGAAGACGCCGCATATGTGATTGTTTCCGCCGCCATTGAAAGCGAGATCATCGCCCTTGATGACGCTGAGAAAAAGGAATTCTTGAGCGATTTGGGTCTTGAAGAAGCGGGATTGGCGCGGATGATCCGAGCAGGCTATGGGCTTTTGGATTTGCTCACCTTCTTTACGGTTGGCCCCAAAGAAGCCCGCGCTTGGACCGTGCGCGAAGGCGCGAAAGCCCCTCAAGCGGCTGGCGTGATTCACACCGATTTTGAACGTGGTTTTATCCGCGCTGAGACCATTTCCTATAATGATTACATCGCTTGCAATGGTGAGTCTGGCGCGCGAGACGCGGGCAAACTTCGGATTGAAGGGTCAGATTATAAAGTCGTCGATGGCGACGTCTTCCATTTCCGCTTTAACGTCTAAGCAAGACGCGAGGATTATCGGATCGCGTTGGATTTTCGAACGCTTCGTTTTTCTTTGCGCATTTTGGTGATGGCTTTGGCTTTGCCCAAGGTCATGCAATCGGGGCAAACGCATTTCCCCGCCAGATCAAAACTGTCGCGCATATTCGGCAAATTCATGCACCAGCACGATCGCCCTTCCGTTGACCCGCAATTAAACGACGTGCCACATTCTTCGCAGGTTAATTTTTGGATGGTTCCTTGAGGCATGATGACCCTCTTTCGTCATGGTCTTGCCCAAGCGTGATTGAAATTTCCGAATGACGCAATAAAAAAAGCCCGGCCTAGGCCGGGCTTTCTGAAATCGATCAGGTCTTATTTTTTAACGTCAGACCAAACGTAGCGCATCGAACCGTAGGACACAAAGCACATGACCAGCAGGAACGCCATGGCGGCAATCCCCGTGCGCTTGCGGGTTTCCATTTCGGGTTCCGCGGTCCAAGCCAAGAAGGTCACGACATCGGCTGAAAGACCTTCCATCGACGTGTCACCTTCACCAGCCAAAGAGACATCACCGCCATAGATCGGCTGCGGCATCGCAATCATATGACCGCTGTAAGCGCTGTTGTAATGCATGCCGTCAGGAACGGTCATGTCCGATGGCGCTTCACCATAACCAACCAGCAGGCTGTAGAGGTAGTTTGCGCCATTCGGACGCGCCTTTACGATCAAAGACAGGTCAGGGGGATACGCCCCACCATTGCCCGCGCGCGCGGCGTTTTCATTGGGGAATGGGTTGGGGAAACGATCCGCTGGAATGCCGGGGCGAGCGAACATTTCACCATCTTCATTCGGCCCGTCTTGGACTTCGTATTCAGCCGCAATGGCTTTGATTTCAGCCTCGTTATACCCCAGATCAGCGAGGTTACGGAACGCGATGTAATCAAGACCATGACAGCCGGAACAGACTTCCCGATAGACTTGGAAGCCACGCTGAAGCGCGCCTTTATCGAAACTGCCGAAAGGGCCAGAGAAGGACCAATCCCGCTCAACGATCTGACCGCCAGCACCAGCCGCTAACGCGACGGAACCGCTCATCATCAGACCAGCAACAGCACTAAGCCCGAGGGTAAGAATATTGAATTTACGCATTGGGCTTCTCCCGAGGTGCAGATGACCCGGCCATGGCCGCCCCACCCATCACTGGTGTGGAAATCGACTGTGGCAATGGGCGTGTTTTTTCAACGAGCGACAGCATTGGTAGAACGATCAGGAAATGGAAGAAATACCATGCTGTGGCCAAGCGTGACAGGATCACATAAATGCCTTCCGCTGGTTTGGCGCCAAGCCATCCCAAAAGCACGCAATCCGCCAAGAGCAACCAGAAGAAAATCTTGAAGACCGGGCGGAAGCGGCCTGAACGCACAGGTGAACGATCCAGCCAAGGCAGAACAAACAGAACAGCAATCGCGCCAAACATGAACAGCACGCCGCCCAATTTGTCAGGGATCGCCCGCAAGATCGCGTAGAATGGCAGGAAGTACCATTCCGGCACAATATGCGCAGGCGTCTGAAGTGGGTTTGCTGGAATGTAGTTGTCCGGATGCCCCAAGAAGTTGGGATAGAAGAAAATTGCCGACGCAAAGATCGTCAAGAATACCATCGCCCCAAACATATCTTTGGTGGTGTAGTAAGGGTGGAATGGCAGGGTGTCTTGATTGCCGTTCACATCAATCCCAAGAGGGTTGTTCGAACCAAAGCGGTGCAGGGCAATAATATGCAGGATCACCACGCCAACAATCAAAAATGGCATCAGGTAATGCAGCGCAAAGAAGCGGCTCAGCGTTGGGTTATCAACGGAAAACCCGCCCCAAAGCCAGATCACAATGCTCTCACCAATCCCGGGGATCGCTGAGAACAAATTGGTGATCACCGTGGCGCCCCAGAAACTCATCTGACCCCAAGGCAAGACATAGCCCATGAAGGCGGTAGCCATCATCAACAACAGGATGACCACACCAAGAATCCAGAGCAATTCCCGGGGGGCTTTATAGGAACCATAATAAAGGCCGCGGAAAATATGGATATACACCACAATAAAGAAGAAACTGGCGCCGTTCATATGAATGTAACGGATCAACCAACCTTGGTTAACGTCACGCATGATCCGCTCAACCGATTGGAAAGCATGATCAACATGAGGCGTGTAATGCATGGCCAAAATAATGCCCGTGACGATCATCGTCACCAGCGCAAGACCCGCAAGAGACCCAAGATTCCAAAGATAGTTCAAATTCTTCGGCGTTGGATATTCATGCAATTCATGGTGCATAAAACTGAAAACAGGGAGACGATGGTCAATCCACCGCACCACTGGGCTTTTGAATTTCTGTGTCTGCATTGGTTTATCTCCAATCAGCCGATTTTAATGACATTATCAGAAACGAAGGCGTAAGGCGGCACTTCAAGATTGGTTGGCGCAGGTCCTTTGCGGATGCGGCCTGAAGTGTCGTAATGCGAACCATGGCATGGGCAGAACCAGCCGTTGAAATCACCTTTGACTTCACCGATTTTCTGCCCCAGCGGAACGCAGCCCAAATGGGTGCAAATGCCTTGGATGACGAGCAATTCAGGCTTCTGAACGCGATCAGCGTCCGATTCCGGATCGCGCAAATCGTCAATCACCGTGTCATTCGCGGCGGCGATTTCATCAGCGGTTCGATGACGAATAAAGACTGGCTTGCCCCGCCATTTCACGGTGATCGCTTGGCCTTCCGCCAAAGCGCCGATATTGACTTCGATGGACGCGAGCGCCAGCGTATCCGCGGCAGGATTCATCTGATTGATTAATGGATAAGCGACCGCACCAGCGCCAACTGCCATCATGGTGTTGGATGCGACAACAATAAAATCGCGGCGGCCTTTGTTTTCAGCGGTATCGGACATGGTTCCCCCTTGCAATACCCGTCAATAAAATTGACTTATTTATATCTGGACAGTCCCTGTGTTCCAAGGATTTTATCCCCGAAACACGGCTTTAATCATCACCCTGCGACCAATTGTCCTAAACTCTAAGGCCAACGGACTTCGGGCGGCATCGACATCAAGATGGCTTCGACATTGCCGCCGGTTTTCAAGCCAAACATGGTGCCGCGATCATAAAGCAGGTTAAATTCGACATAGCGGCCACGGCGCACCAATTGATGATGCCGATCTTCTTCGGTGAAGGGTGTTTCCATCCGCCGCCGCACCAATTGCGGGTAAATCGACAAAAACGCTTGGCCAACATCACGGGTGAAGGCAAATTCGCCGTCATAATCCCCTTCGTCTAAATAATCATAGAAGATGCCGCCCGCGCCCCTCGGCTCATCGCGATGCTTGAGGTAGAAATACTCATCGCACCATTTTTTGAAATCAGCGTAGTAATGCGGTTGATGCCGATCGCAAGCCACCTCCAATTCACTATGGAAATCCGCGATATCGTCATCAAAAGGTATGATCGGCGTCAGATCAGCGCCGCCCCCAAACCAGCGTTTGCCCGCCTCACCGCCAGCGTTCAAATAGCGGGTGTTCATGTGAACCGCCGGCACGAACGGGTTGCGCATATGCGCCACCAATGAAATGCCGCTTGCCCAAAAACTGGGGTCTTGATCGGTTCCGGGGATTTGACCGCGAAATTCTGGGCTGAACTCGCCATGAACCGTTGAGACATTCACCCCTACTTTTTCAAAAACAAGGCCATGCATAATCGACATCACCCCGCCGCCGCCTTCCGGCCGATCCCACGATTTGCGTTCAAATCGCCCGGCTTCGCCTGCATCGGGGTGAGACTTGGCGTAATCGTCTTCGATTTGCTCAAAGGCATCACAAATGCGATCCCGCAAATCAGCAAACCAAGCCGCCGCGTCATCGCGGCGTTGCGCGATCACCTCACCGTCAAGGGGGGAAGAATAATCGTTTTTACCCATGATAATCTCCTGATCTGAAGCCAGACCTAACCGTTAATCGCGGGGGCGTCCAGCCTTTAGCATCACAATCGGGCAAGCAAATCGTCGCGGCTGAAAGTAAAATCCGAATCAACCCAAATCGCTTCAAGACGATCAAGGGCGTCGCCAATCGCTTCACCGGCGGTCATACCAGCCGATTTCAAATCAGCGCCGCGCAACGGGAAGACCGGCGGCTGCCAATCATATAAACGATTGAACACCGCTTCGCTGACCCGCCGCGTCTGGCGCGCTTCGATCACGCCATAACGCCAGGCCAAGGATTCGCCAATCGCAAAACCGCCCGCGATGGGAGCCGATTGCTCGCGCCAAGCCGCTTGCTGCCAAGATGGGGGTGATGCCGTCACATCATGGGCAAAAGGCCTGGCCAAAGCCTTCATCTGCTTGCGCAATTTAACAGGCAAGCGCAACCGATTCTGCAAGGCGGGCATGGCCTCCGCTGAAACAAGCGCGGCATAGCACACCGGCAATGGCAAGGCGCGTGGCAAAGACGCCAAGGCCGCCAGTGCTTCGATTTGAAACCCCCATGGCGTCAAGACGCGATCAACCCCCGCATCAACCAAGGCCTTTAGCCCAGACGACGCCCCAAGCGGTAATAATTTTGCTAATTCCATGGCTTGCCGCTCACCCGAAATCAAATCCAGATTGGCGGCATTGGCGCGGATCGCCCTCATTGCTTCCGGGTCAGGCTCGCCTTGACCAAACACCGCCTGAAACCGAAAGAACCTTAAAATCCGCAAGTAATCTTCGGCAATCCTTTGGCCCGCGTCACCGATAAACCGAACCCACCCAGCCACGAGGTCGCCCTCCCCGCCAAACGGATCAAAAAGCCGGCCTTCCGCATCCAGATAAAGGCTGTTGATGGTGAAATCACGCCTCGCCGCATCGCCATGCCAGTCATCGGTAAAAGCCACCGTAGCGTGGCGGCCATCGGTGTCGAGGTCTGCGCGAAGCGTGGTTAATTCGACTTTCTGCATTGGATTCCGGCGATCCAAGACCGTGATCGTGCCGTGATCAATGCCCGTGGGAATGACCTTTAGCCCAGCGTCTTCCAAGGTTTTTTGCGCGGCATCGGGGCGAAGCGTCATCGCCATATCAATATCAAGCGCATCAGGGAGGTCGCGCCCAATCAGCACATCGCGAACAATGCCGCCAACATACCGCGCTTCACCGCCCGCCTTACGGATCACCCCCAGAATTTGCTGACCCAAAGGAAGATCAAGAATGATCTGAAGGCGAGCGTGATCAACCGTCATGGTTTGCGCCCTCCGCCTCCTCGTTTTCAAAACGCCCGGGGTTGATTTGATTGCCGTCGATCACCGCCGGCTGATAGGCCGCATCCTTTGGCGCGCGTTCATAATCCGCCAGCAGAAACAGCCCCGCCATCAACACAAGAAGCCCCGCCAGCCAAGGGATAAGCCGCCGCCACCATTGCCCTTCTTTGGCAGCATCGACCAGCACTTCATCGGCATGGGGAGGTTTCGGCCGTGCCATCAACCACCCGATCAGCGCTCCCACCAAAATAGCCGCGATGATGATCAAATAGCGTGTCATGCCGCCCCCAGATTATCATCATCTTTTGGCGCCACCCAGTCGTCACTCATCAAGGCCGACCACTGCACAATCACTTTAGCCGTGGCGCCCCAGATGTATTCCTTGTCGTGGTCGATCACCCATGTTTTGTAATCGAGGCCATTATACTGACGCGGCTCTTGGCGGTGATGGCGACGCATCAATAAAGGGTGGAGTTTTTCCAATAAAATGCGATCCACCTCTTCGGGTTGCGGCGTCAAAACAGGGGTTGAGTTCACCACCCCTAAGACCGGCGCGATGTGGTAATTCGCCGTGGTCAATACACTCGGCAGATGCCCCTTCACCGTCACGTGATCCGGGTGCAAGTCAATTTCTTCATGGGCTTCACGCAAAGCCGCCTCAGCAACCGTTTCCCCCGGTTCAATCGCGCCCCCCGGAAAACTGATTTGCCCCGCGTGATGGCGAAGATGCGACGCCCGTTTGGTCAAAATCACATGCCAATGACCATCGATTTCCATCAATGGGATCAGCACCGCAGACGCGCGCCGCCCTTCTGGCGCTGGCTCAGGGGTTTTGCCCAAAACGCCCGTGATGGCATCCAGAAAATCAACCCCTGTTGATGGGCTAATATGTTTATCCAATGGCGGCATCCTGCTTTGCTTTCTTTTTGGGACTCTCTCTTTATATAAGATTTAATCGAGCAGATGGAACATCCCATCGCTCCAAACGCCAAAACGGCCGTCCTCTTCAACCGCCAATTCGGCCAATTCATAAAAGACTGATCGGGCGATCAGCGCCTCCAAATCCCCGCGAATCCTCACATAAGGCCGCGGCTGACCATTAGCGCCTTGGGCTGGATTTTGCGAAACCCGCAAAGGATGAGCCGCACCTAACACCACCGAATCATCCAGCGTGGTGGTTAAGGTGATCTGTTGGCCTTGACCTGACCCCGATACGTCAAGCCGATTGACAAAAAACGGCGCATCTTCAACCTCAATCACGCCGCGTTCCGCCGGGGTGATCAGCCAATATTGACCATCGCCAAGTTTGGTCAGCACATTGGCAAAAAGTTTCACCAAGGCTTGGCGTTTGATCAGCCCCCCTTGGTGATACCACTGCCCCATGGCGTCGATTCGCATATCGAAATGCTGGGCTTGCGTGCCTTTTTGATCATGCTTCAAGGCAAGATTGGCCAGATCAACCTGATCAAACTTGGTCTTTTTGCCTGTTTTTGCGCTCGTATTTTTTGAGGTTTCGGCTGTCATATGGCGATTATACCTTGATCTCTCGACCCTTGACCATGGTTTTCCTTGGCTCTGGTTGACTTTGATCGTGGATTTGGGGGCGGATTTGGGCGACGGATTCAAGGCTTTGAGAAAATTGTATTTTTTCCCGCCGCGTTAATTAAAAATTAATTTTATTATTTTATCATAATTCCGTCTTCAACCAAGCGACGGATAATGCCATGTGGTTCAAACAAACGCCTAAGAATGATAATAAACCTGAAAAACACAGCCCTCAGGCCAAAACATTCAGTCGCCCAAAACGAAAATCCAGCGCCAGTGAAAAGAGCCGTGCCACCACCATTATGAAGGCGATGAGCAATAGCCAACGCCTACAAATTCTATCGCATTTGATCAATGGTGAGGAGCGCTCCGTCAAGGAATTGGAAGATATGCTCCAAACCTTAAGTCAATCGGCTCTGTCTCAACATTTAGGGCGCTTGCGGCGGGCAAAAATACTTAAAGCGCGCCGTCATTCGCAAATGGTCTATTATTCGATTGATGATGAAAATGTCATGGAGATCATGGCTATGCTCAGCACGATGTATAAAGAAGACCCGGTTCTGACCAACAAATCGGACTGACGCCAATTTTATCTCATCTCTTTTCGCGCAGTGATTGAGCCGCAACCGTCGAGACAATTGGCTAAAAATCGAAACTTTCGGCGATTAAATCTGGTCTTTTTATAGACTTGATGATAGACAGTCGAAACACTTTCACATAACACTGCGCTGCCATGTACGTTTATCTTCCAATCGCTGAACTGTCGATGAACATCTTTACGATCATCGGCCTTGGTGGTGCCGTTGGGATGCTCTCTGGCATCTTTGGCGTTGGCGGCGGATTTTTGATGACGCCTTTGCTCATTTTTCTTGGCGTTCCGGCGCCTGTTGCTGTTGGCACGGAAGCCAATCAGATCGTGGCTTCATCGGTGTCCGGCGTCTTGGCGCATTTCCGCCGCGGCAATGTTGACGTCAAAATGGGTCTTGTCTTGCTCGCCGGCGGTTTGGCGGGGTCAACCCTTGGGGTGGCGTTATTCGCCCTCTTGCGGCAACTCGGCCAGATTGAAGTCGTCATTAAACTCAGTTTCATCCTGTTCTTGGGTATTATTGGCAGTTTGATGCTGATTGAAAGC
>CAJXME010000029.1 GCA_913056245.1 uncultured Alphaproteobacteria bacterium
CTTTCCGGGGAAGCAGATGGCAATAATTGTTTTATTGAAATCCATCCTGGTGCTGGCGGTACCGAAGCACAGGACTGGGCCTCTATGTTATTGCGTATGTATTCAAGATGGGCTGAGGCACGCGGATTTAAGCTAGAGACCATTGATGAAAGTGATGGGGAAGAAGCAGGTATTAAATCTGCGACATTGCGTGTGATTGGCGTCAATGCTTATGGCTGGATGAAAACCGAGTCAGGGGGGCATCGCCTGGTGCGTATATCCCCTTATGATAGTTCTGCGCGTCGCCATACCAGCTTTGCTTCTGTATGGATTTATCCTGAAGTGGATGAAAATATTGATATCACAATCGAAGAAAAAGATTTACGGATTGATACCTATCGCGCTTCTGGGGCGGGCGGTCAGCACGTCAATAAAACCGATAGCGCCATCCGTATCACCCATTTGCCCACCAATATTGTGGTGCAATGTCAGAATGACCGATCGCAACATCGCAATCGCGCCACCGCGTTTAATATGCTCAAAGCCCGTCTTTATGAATTGGAATTGCAACGCCGCGAAGAAGAAGCCAATGCCAACGCCTCAGGCAAAACCGAAATCGGCTGGGGCAACCAGATTCGATCCTATGTCCTGCACCCTTACCAGATGGTCAAAGACCTAAGAACCCAAGTGGAAAAGGGCAATGCCCAAGGTGTTCTCGATGGCGATATCGATGCTTTCATCGAAGCCGGGCTTGCCCATAAAATTGGTCAGCAAAAGCAAAGCGCTTAAAGAGATTTTGCTGCTTCTAGGACTTCCTCGGCATGGCCGGGGACTTTGACCTTTGGCCAAACCCGGGCGACTTTACCCGCCGCGTCAATCAGGGAGGTCTCGCGCAGAACGCCCATAGAGGCGCGGCCATACATGGATTTTTCAGCCCATACGCCGAATTGCTCGCAAATGTCGCTGTCGTCATCCGCCCCCAGCGCGCAGGTCAAATCATGCTTTTCGCGAAATTTGCCTTGTTTGGCGGCTTTGTCTTTGGAAATGCCAATCACCGTGGTGTTGAGCGCGTCAAATTCAGATTTGAGTTGGGAAAACGCGATGGCTTCTTTGGTGCATCCCGGCGTATCAGCCTTGGGGAAGAAAAACACAACCACTGGCCCTTTGGCATCGGCCATGGAAAATGATCCCGTGTCCGTGGTGATGGTAAATTTAGGGGCTTGATCGCCTTCTTGGATCATCGCGCTCATGGCTGTTCCTTTCAATTCTATTCACGATACAGTTTGTGTTGGTCAGGTTGTTTTGGCAGGTTGCCGATATTTTCATGATAACAACGGCTTATCATTGCCATGATTTATATATAGTATGGGAACAAGCCGTGGCCAGATCAACGGCAAAAATTTGCGCATACAGGACGCCTTTAGGTGAAAAAGCAGAATAAAACCCTGATCATAATTTCCACCATCTTGGCCGTGATTATCGGCGGGCTGGGCGCGGTGGGCTATGGCCTTTATGCCAAAATTAATAGAGACGGCGGCCTGACGGCTGTGCTGCAATCGAAACTCAGCAATGTTGACATGGGTCTCACCAGCACCATTGAAGACACCCGCATCCAAGTTGAATTATCCGCCACGCCGATCCGCTTGCAAGCCACGCAGATTCGATTGGCGACCGAAGACACCATCCTCACCCTGCCGTATTCGGAATTTGGTTTCTCCTTGTTCAATCTGATCAAAGGCGAATTGGTGCCATCTGATGTGGTCATTCGCGGCCTCGATATGGAATTGATCCGCGGTCAAGACGGCTGGGAAACAGGGTCTTCGATGCAATTGATCGGGGCTTTTATCGAGAATTACAACGCCAATGGCGTCGCGACAGATGGGCAATCCAGCCCAGCACCAACGGCCATTCCTGATATCCAGATCAATGCCGCAAGACTGACGGTGCGGGTTCAATCCAGCCCCCATCAAGAAGACAGCAATCATGCGTTGGTTTTTGATCCCATAAACATCGCGATGAAGCATCAGCAGGGTCGGTTGGGCGGTGACATTGCCATTAACAACACGGCTGGCGGCGCCTTGGCGGTCAATTTTGCTGAGCGGCAAGACAATGATGGCTTTAATTTTACCGTCGCCATGGACAAGGTTAATGTCGCGGAAATCTACCCTTATTTAGGCCTGCATCTGCCGGAAATTCAAAACCTTGGCGATGTGTTTGGGCGGGTTAATTTGATTGTGGAAAACGGGCATATCACCGGGTTGAATGGCGATTTATCCACCAATGAGGGCAAAACGCGTTTGCCGGCTTATGGGGATGTGGCCTTCAATGATGCGGCGATCCTGTTTGATTATGATTCTGTCGGGGATCGCCTGACCGTCACCAATTTCGATATGACCACCGCGCAGGCTGGCGGTGATTTATCAGGTCAAATCCGGTTTTCGGGCGAAGTCCAAGGCGTCAAGACCAACACGCCAAGCGTGATTGCGAAATTGCGCGGCAATCGCTTGGGTTTTGATAAAATCAAATCCTTGCTGCCGAAAGGCCAAGACGCATCCTTGCAAGCGATGATCAATAACCGTTTTGAAGGCGGCCGTGTTGATGCCATGGCGGTGGATATTATCGGCACGATTAATCGCGACGCTCAACGGTTTGAGATCGCGCGCCTTGATATGGTCACTGATTTAAGGGCGATACGTTTTAACACCTCAATTGCGACGATACAAAGCCTTGTGGGGACATTGAACTCGCGGCTTGAATTATCCATCGGCGCTGAGGGCATTATTCAACACGCCAAGGCTGATTTTCTGTTGCGAGACGCGCGTCTGGTGACCACGGGGTCAAAACGCGTGGTTGATCTTGAGGGCATTGAATTGCGGATGCAACTGGATGGCTCAACCTTAGAGATCACCCGTGGCGCGGTGGATGCGAAAAGCCTAGGGCAGATGGCGCTCACCGCGAAGATTGATTTTGCCCAAAATGCCCGTCCGCATCGTATTGACGCGTCTTTCCGCGCCGAACAAATTGATAAATCGTTGTTTGCGGAACTCTGGCCAAAGACCATTCGGCCGCGCACCCGCGCGTGGATCAAAGACCGTATTTCAGGAGGGGTGATCAATGGCCTTGCGTTGAATCTAGGGGTTGATTTGCCGAGCGAGGCTGACGCCTTGCCCAGCATCATCTACCTTGATGGTAAGGCTATTCTGAACAACACCACCGTGGCTTATATGCTGGATATGCCGCCGATCACACAAGCGACATTGGCGCTTAGTTTTCAAGACAATATGTTGAGGGCTGACCTGGAACAAGGCCAAGTGAATGGCATTGATTTGCGCGCCAGCCGCGCCATCATCCGCCAAAACGAAGCCGGCCCTATGGTTGACCTCGCGCTTTTGGGGAAAGGTGATTTCGGCGCGGCCTTGGCCTTGATTGATAACCCCCGTCTTAATCTCTTGAAGCCAGCGGGGCTGAATTTGACCAAAGCCGCCGGGAATATGGATGCCAGCGCGTCGATGAAATGGAAAATTCCGCCGCCGGGCATGAAGATCAAAGATGTCGGCGGCATCGCCACCAATCTATCGGCAAGCGTCGTCGAAGCCGAAATAGACGGATTGCCCGGGGGCTTGGCGCTTGATGATGCCAATATGGAAATCATCATGAACAGCGATAAATTAACGATTACCAGCCGCGGTATTCTTGATGGCGCGCCGGCGGTAATGGCGGTTGATTATATTCATCGCGGCGATTTGAAGATCAATGTTGCTTTGGAAAAAAGCGAAGCCGCCACCGCCTTGGTCAATGCCAAAGCCAAACTTAATCTCGGGGGCCAGACCTCCGGCGTGATCAAAGCCTTTCGCCGTGCGGGTGAGAAAGATATGCGGCTTGATGTCGATTTCGATTTTTCCGATGCCACGATCAATATCGATCGCTTTGGCCTGATCAAATTGCCGGGTGAACCCGCTCGTTTTGAGGCTGGTCTTGATCTCGGGCAGGGTAAAATCCGCACCATGGGGAATATTCGCCTCGAAAGTGAGTTTTTAAGCGCTAAGGGTCAAATCAATTTTGATCAATCGGGTGCGATGCTGGGGGCTTATTTTAATCACATCGCTTGGCCGGGCAACGACATCAGCGAAATCACCCTTGAGCGTGATGGCGCTGACGCCATCCGCATTACCGCTGACGCCAAACTGATCGATCTGACGCCGCTGCGCCGTGATGACAGCCCCGGGGAAGGCATGGCGCTTGAAGTGGATATCACCGCCAACCGCGTTGTGCTGGACGAACGCGTATCGCTGGCGGGCAACATCAAATTGACCACGGAAAAAAATGGCAAGGGCAAAGCCGAGGTCTTAGGCAGTCTGTTTCTTTCGGGCAAGCCGTTCATGACCGAAAGCACCTTGAAGGCTGAATTCGGCCAAGGCGGGGACGTTATGGAAGGCCGAGGCTTGATCGGCGGCGCGGAAGCCAGCCTGATGCTTCGCCCATCGGATGAAGGCGGCTCTGTCATGACGATTGATGCTGATAATGCTGGCCAAGTCCTCAAAGCCCTTAAGGTGGTGGATGGCATTCGCGGCGGCAAACTGCATATGGTGACGGTGTTTAATGCCAGCGATGATGGCGGCTATGAAACCCATTTTGATCTGGAAGATTTCCGTGTGATTGAAGCCCCCACCGCGGTTCGGATGATGTCGGTGCTTAGCCTTGCGGGGATGTATTCTTTGCTTGAAGGCGATGGCACGGCTTTTGAGGTTGGCCATGCCCGCATTGAAAAACGAGACGACCGCTTCATCATCCACCAAGCGCGGGCATCGGGGAATGCTTTGGCGGTGGATTTGGTGGGTGTGGTCAAGCCAGAGACGCGCGAACTTGAGGTCAGCGGATTGTTGTTGCCGCTTTTTGCGGTGACGAAAGCGATTGGTAATGTGCCGCTGATCGGTCAAATTTTAACGGGTCTTGATAACGATGGTATCTTTGCCACGCAATTCACCTTAAGGGGCAGCATTGATGATCCGGAAACCGCGGTCAACGCATCGAGCATTATCCCCGGTTTGTTTCGTGATGTGTTCAGCCCCGATTGGATTATGCGAGAGCGTGAACGGCTAACGAAAGATGGTGAAGACGGTGACGCGTTACTGCCAGCGGTGGATCGGGTATCGCCATCGCTTGTGTCACCCGCCAATGATAATCAAGCGAATGATCAGCAGGCGGATAATTAATCAGAAGCGAGCGTTAATTGAGGCTCAGCAAGACGTGGCGTTTTTTGCCCGATGAGATTTTAGCCTTGCCCTGATCATTGAAGTCAGCGGCGCTCAACATCTGCTCTTCATCTTGGATTTGCGCATCATTAAGCCGCGCGCCACCGCCGCGGATCAACCGCCGGGCTTCGCCGTTTGACGCGGCAAATTCAGCCGCTTTCAAGGCATCGATGACGCTCAGATCAGGGGATGAAATTGACACTTCAGGCAAGCCTTCGGTGGTGCCGCCTTCGCTAAAGGCTTTGGCCGCGGTGCTGGCCGCTTCCAAGGCTTCGTCTTTCGAATGGCATAAGCCTGTCGCTTCATTGGCAAGGATGATTTTGGCGTCGTTGATCTCACTGCCTTGCAAGGCTTCAAGACGGGCAATTTCATCAAGGGGCAATTCGGTGAAAAGGCGCAAGAAGCGGCCGATATCACCATCTTCGGTGTTGCGCCAGAATTGCCAGAAATCCCAGACAGGCAATTTGTCTTTGTTGAGCCAAATCGCACCTTGGGCTGATTTCCCCATTTTCGCGCCGGACGCGGTGGTGATCAAAGGCGAGGTCAGGCCAAAGACTTCTTGGCTATCGACGCGCCGTGTCAGATCAACCCCCGTGACGATATTGCCCCATTGATCGGAGCCGCCCATTTGCAACACACAGCCATAGCGGCGGCGCAATTCCATAAAGTCGTAAGCCTGCAAAATGGAATAGTTGAATTCCAGAAAACTCATCGGCTGTTCGCGATCAAGCCGCAATTTCACGCTATCCATGGCGAGCATACGGTTGATCGAAAAATGCATGCCGTAATTGCGCAGAAAAGAAATATATTCGAGTTGATCGAGCCATTCCGCGTTATCGACCATGATGGCATCGCTAGGGCCATCACCGAATTTAAGGTATTTTTCAAAAACCTGACGAATGCCGTTTTTATTCTGCTCAATATCATGATCCGAAAGCAAAGGCCGTTGGGTGTCTTTGCCCGATGGATCGCCGACTTTTGTGGTGCCGCCACCCATCAAGACGATCGGCTTATGGCCCGTCTGTTGTAAGATGCGGAGCATCATGATTTGCACGAGCGAGCCGACATGCAAACTATCGGCGGTGCAGTCAAAGCCAATGTAAGCGGGCAGGCAGGTTTCCCCAGCGGCGGCATCCAAGCCTTCAAAATTGGTCGCTTGATGCATATAGCCGCGTTCGGTGATGATGCGAAGGAAATCTGATTTTGGTGTCGCAGAATTTAATGTCATGGTCATCAGTCCTAAAAACGAGTCCTAAGCCTTATAAGGCTGGCGCACCGATATTAGGCATGGCGTCATCAAGGTAATTGCCCATTTCTTCCATCAGTTCATCAAGATGGCTGGTGAAGAAGTGATTGGCGTCATTGATAAAGCGCAGATCAACCGTCACCCCGCGTTGCGTCTGGATGCGTTCAACCAAGCGGCTCACGGCTTCGGCGGGAACCACGGTATCGGCATCGCCATGCAGGATCACCCCCGAAGATGGGCAGGGCGCCAAAAAGGTAAAATCTTTATCGGTGGCGGGTGGGGTCACCGCAACAAAGCCTTGGACTTCCGGGCGCCGCATCATCAATTGCATGCCAATCCATGCGCCAAAAGAAAATCCCGCGACCCAGCAAGCCCGCGCGTTAGGGCATTGCGCTTCAATCCAATCAAGCGCCGTGGCCGCGTCAGACAATTCGCCTTCACCATTGTTGTAAATGCCCTTGGATCGACCGACGCCACGGAAATTAAAACGCATGACGTGAAAGCCGCGATCTTGGAAATTTTTATACATCGCCAGCGACACGCGGTTGTTCATATTGCCGCCACGGTTGGGTTCAGGGTGCAAAATCAGCGCCAGCGGTGCCGTAGGGTCAGCGGCAGGCATATAGCGGGCTTCCAAGCGACCTTCAGGCCCATTAATGATCACTTCAGGCATAGGTGGAACATCTCCAAGAAAATGAGAGCATCAAGGCTTATATCGTAATGTCGCGGAAATTCCAAGAAAAAGCAGAGAAAAAGCCGTCAAAAACAAGGGCAAATCGAAAGGCCACAACTTGAAAAATATGGTATAAAACGCCAAATTAAGATTATTCGTTTTTGTTCAATCATGGCGTAAACTTAAATCCTGTGCAAAAGCACCAAAGAAGATGGACCAATGCTGACCCGATTTCTTGATGACCTCGACGCTGTAATCGCCCGTGACCCTGCCGCGTGCAGTCGCCTTGGTGTGCTGTTCCTATACCCATCGGTTCACGTGATGCTGGCCTATCGTTTGGCGCATATGCTTTGGCGGTGGCGGATGAAATTTCTGGCGCGCTGGATTATGCAAATCGCGCGTTGGCTCACCGGGATTGAGATTCACCCCGCCGCTAAGATTGGCCGCCGGTTCTTCATCGATCACGGCATGGGCGTGGTGATTGGGGAAACCGCCGAGATTGGCAATGACGTCACCTTCTACCATGGCGTGACCTTGGGCGGCGTGTTGCCCTCCGTTGATAGCGACAGCCAACGTCAAATGAAACGTCACCCTACGATTGGTGATGACGTTATTGTCGGCGCGGGCGCGCAAATCCTTGGGCCGATTACCGTCAATAAATGCGCCCGGGTGGGGGCCAATTCTGTGGTGGTCAAAGACGTTGCCATTGGCATTACCGTGACGGGGATTCCGGCGCGCGCCATCGCCGCCAAGAAACCTGATCAAGCGCCGGTCTTTAACGCTTACGGAACGCCCGTTGATCAAACGGCTGACGCGCGTGATCGCGCCATCGCGGGGCTGTTGGATGAAGTGCAATCCTTGCGCTCGCGCCTCAACGCGCTTGAAGGCAAGCCAAATAAAGGCCAGCCTGAAGCCGATGCGGATCATCCCGCCGAAAAACGGACACCAATGTGAGCATTTATTTTGATTACAACGCCACCGCCCCGTTGAAGGATGAAGCGCGCGCGGCGATGCTCGATGCCTTGGGCCCGCCAGCAAACGCGTCATCGGTGCATGGCTTTGGTCAAGCCGCTCGCCATAAAATTGAAACCGCCCGCCGTGATGTGGCCCGGCTTTGTTCCGCTAAGCCTGAGGAGGTGATCTTCACCAGCGGCGGCACGGAAGCCAATGCCATGGCCTTGATGCGCGGCGCGCCGCAAATCATCACCAGCACCATTGAACATGTGGCGGTTCTCGACAATAGCCCTCAAGCGGTTCGCGTGGCGGTTGATGCCCAAGGCGTGGTGGATTGCGAGGCGCTGCAACAAGCCGCGCGCAACGCGCCTGAAGGCAGCCTGATCTCAATCATGGCGGCGAATAACGAAACCGGGGTGATCCAGCCCCTTGCGGAGGTCATCGCCATCGCCCGCGAATTCGGCCATTGGGTTCATAGCGACGCGGTGCAGGCGCTTGGCAAAATTGACCTTGATTTTGCTGGGCTTGGGCTGGATATGATGTCAATCTCTGGCCATAAGATTGGCGCGGCGGCGGGGATTGGCGCGTTGATTCAACGCGAAGGCCTAGCGTCTTATCCGCGTATGAGCGGCGGCGGCCAAGAAAAAAACCGCCGTCCCGGGACAGAAAACCTAAGCGGGATCGTCGGCTTTGGCGCCGCGGCTCGGGTGAGCAAAGACGCGCGGCCGGTGTTCGAAGCCTTGCGCCAGCATCATGACGCCCTTGAAGCCCGTCTTTTAGCCGAAGCGCCGGACGCGGTGGTTTGGCCATCGCAGCCGCCAAGGTCTACTTCATCCTGGCGGGACTCATCCAACAGATTGCCCTCAATCATATTTTGGGCACGCAAGGGTACGGTGCCTTGAGCCGGGTTCAGTCGCTCGCAAGCATGGTCTACAACCCCATCGTCTCTACGGCGGTCCAAGGAGTCAGCCGAAGTGTGGCGAGCAGCAACGAAAACGAACGCCCCTTCGCACAGCGTCGTGCGTTGGCCATTCATAGCCTTGGGATTTTACCGGTGGCGCT
>CAJXME010000030.1 GCA_913056245.1 uncultured Alphaproteobacteria bacterium
CGCGATATTGGCACAGTGGTGCTGCCTGACGCGGATGTGAAATTTTATGTCGATGCCGATTTACCCGTGCGCGCCGAGCGCCGCTATAAAGAGTTGATCAATGGCGGGCATAAGGTTATCTTGCGCGACATTCAGGCTTCGCTTGAAGCGCGTGACCATCGGGATATGTCTCGGCAGGACGCGCCCTTAAAGCCGGCGCTTGATGCGATCATTATCGATACCACCGCGATGGATGTGGAGATGATGGTCAAAACTGCATTATCGCATTGCGCTTCGTGACGTGATGCGGTATGTGATCGTTGACGGGATCAAAGCCCCTGTCAGCCTTTTAACGTAACAGCTGGCTTAATTCGCCACGCAACCGTAATGCCCCAACATGATCAGATGGCATGATCAGATGGATGGGGATGACCATAAGGTCGGCTTTGACATGACGGTTTCCTGATCAGCCAGGATGGGCAGTTTTTATATCAACGCCCAAATAGCGCGGCCCTTAACGGAGAAAACTCTTGAGTTCAACCAATGACGCCCTCGCGGCGGCAATGACAGAAAACTTTGCTGATCTTCTTGCAGAAAGTTTTGACGAATCGGTAACCATTGAAGGCAGTGTCGTGCGCGGCGTTGTCGTTTCCATCGACAAAGATGCGGTTATCATCGATGTCGGCCTCAAATCAGAAGGCCGCGTCCCCCTAAAAGAATTCACCCCACCCGGTCAATCCCCCTCGATCACCATCGGTGATGAAGTTGAGGTTTATGTTGAACGGATGGAAGACCGCAACGGTCAGGCCATGCTCAGCCGTGAGAAAGCCCGCCGTGAAGAAGCTTGGGCCGCTCTTGAATTGGCTCATGACAAGCAAGAACGCGTCACCGGCGTGATCTTTGGCAAAGTCAAAGGCGGCTTCACTGTTGATCTGGATGGCGCCACCGCCTTCCTGCCCGGCTCACAGGTTGATATTCGCCCTGTCCGTGACCTTGGTCCATTGATGGGCACCCCACAGCCGTTCCAAATCCTGAAAATTGACCGCAAGCGCGGCAATATCGTGGTATCCCGCCGTGCGGTTCTCGAAGAATCACGCGCCGAAGCCCGTTCGGAACTCGTGTCCAACCTTCAGGAAGGTCAAGTGCTTAGCGGCGTGGTCAAAAACATCACCGATTACGGTGCCTTTGTTGACCTCGGCGGTGTTGACGGGCTGTTGCACGTCACCGATATCGCTTGGCGTCGCATCAACCATCCTTCAGAAGCCCTGCAGGTTGGTCAGACCGTTGAAGTTCAGGTCATCCGCTTTAACACTGAAACCCAGCGTATTTCTCTTGGCATGAAGCAATTGCAGACTGATCCATGGGAAGCCGCTCAAGCCAATTTCCAAATTGGCACGAAGGTTTCAGGCCGCGTGACCAACATCACCGACTACGGCGCTTTTGTTGAATTGAGCGATGGCGTTGAAGGCCTCGTTCACGTTTCTGAAATGTCTTGGACTAAGAAGAACGTGCATCCCGGCAAGATTGTTTCCACCAGCCAAGAAGTCGATGTCATGGTTCTCGATATCGATAGCGTCAAGCGTCGCATCTCCCTTGGCCTCAAGCAATGCAGCCCGAATCCTTGGGAATCCTTCGCGGATACCTATAAGGCTGGCACAGAAATCGAAGGCGAAGTCCGCAACATTACCGAATTTGGTTTGTTTGTTGGCTTGACCGAAGAAATCGACGGCCTTGTGCATTTGTCTGACATTTCTTGGGATGTTGCTGGCGACGAAGCCATCCAGTCTTACAACAAAGGCGATATGGTTAAAGCCAAAGTGCTTGAAGTGGATGTTGATAAAGAACGCATCTCGCTCGGTATTAAGCAATTGGTCGAAGACACGGTGGGCGAAAGCCTGTCGAACATTCGCCGTGGCGACATTGTCACCTGCTCCATCACCGCGGTCACCGATGGCGGTTTGGAAGTTTCAGTTGGCGAAGGCATTTCCGGCTTTATTCGCCGCAGCGATTTGTCCCGCGACCGTGCGGAACAGCGTCCTGAGCGCTTTGCGGTTGACGAAAAAGTCGACGCTCAAGTCACCAATGTTGACGGTTCAGCCCGCAAATTGACCTTGTCGATCAAAGCCCGTGAAATGGCTGAAGAAAAGCAAGCCATGGCTGAATTTGGATCATCGGATTCAGGCGCAAGCCTCGGCGATATTCTCGGCGCGGCTTTGGCCAAACGTGATGGGGAAAAGAACTAATCCGTATCCGTTAACGACTTTTGAAAAAAGCGGTGAGTGTTCACCGCTTTTTTTATGCCTTTCTGCTGGACAATTCTTGCCACCCTCTCATGATTAAGAGGTGATCAATTTATAAAATCAAGCATCTGAATCGGTTGACAAAATACAACCGGCTTGGCATGATTTCTTAGTTTTTTGGAGTTTGTTATGACCAAATCTGAACTGATTGCCATTCTCGCCGAAAAAAATCCCTATCTTTATCATCGGGATATTGAGCGTATCGTGAATTGTTTTTTTGATACGATTTCAGATGCGCTGGCACGAGGAGATCGTGTTGAGTTGCGCGGTTTTGGCGCGTTTTCAGTGCGTCATCGTGAAGCCCGCCGCGGCCGCAACCCACGGACAGGCGAAAGCGTCGATGTGGAATCAAAAAATGTGCCTTTTTTCAAAATGGGCAAAGGCATGCGCGAACGCTTGAATCGCTCTTAACACACTGAATATTTTAATAAATTTTATCCTTTTGCAATTGGTCAATGTCAGCCTGAAGATAGACCTGTCTTGGCCTTTACCCGTGAAGACCACAACACGGCGACAACAACGGTGAGTAGATGCGGATTTTTGGACGCCTGATCAGTGGCTTGATCACCCTAGGCCTCATGGGCTTGGCGGTGTCGCTGGCGGTCAGCAATCCTCAAGACGTTGACCTCCATCTCTGGCCTCTGCAATCGGTGTTGATCATGCCCGCTTGGCTGGTGATCATCATCAGTTTTGGCGGCGGGTTGATTCTTGGCGCGCTGGTCATGCTGGTGCCGCTCTTTGGCAGCCGCATGCAGCAACGTCGCCTCAATAAATCGATCAAAACATTAGAAAAACAGAAAACAGAAATTTCTAATCAATTGAAACAAGAAGTTGAACATTCAAAATCGCTTTTAGCCGCGCCGTCATCCCGTGATGATGATCAATAGGAAAACCCCTCATCATGGTTGATGTTAAAATATGCGGGATCAGATCAGAGGATGACCTCAAGGCTGTTGCCGCCGCTGGCGCAACCTGGACGGGATTGGTGTTCTTTCCGAAATCACCGCGCCATCTGAGCATCGATGACGCGGCGGCTCTGCGCCAAGCGGCTCAGCGCCTGTCATCGCGGCCACAATTGGTGGCGCTCACCGTCGATGCCGATGATGGCTTGCTTGATGACATCATGGCACGGGTTCAGCCTGATATGCTGCAATGCCATGGCCAAGAAGACCCCGCCCGAATCAGCGCAATCAAAAGCCGTTGCGGCTGCCCCGTGATCAGAGCCATCCGCGTCCATAATGAGCAAAGCCTTATAGATGCCGAAGCCTTTGATGGCCATGCCGATATGATGCTATTTGATAGCGCGCCTGTTGATGCGGTTCTGCCCGGCGGAACTGGTCACGCCTTTGATTGGGGGTTGATGCGGCAATGGCAAGGCGCAACCCCTTGGATGCTGGCGGGGGGGCTGACGCCTGAAAACGTGGCGCAAGCGATTGCCGAAAGCGGCGCAAAAGCGGTGGATGTATCCTCAGGGGTGGAGGACGCCCCCGGCGAAAAAAAACCTGCGGCCATTCAGCGCTTTGTATTGGCGGCGCAATCGGCTAGAACATGAGCAGATGATGAGATTTTGGAGACGTGATCATGAATGATCAAACGGCGATGAATTCCTACCGCAACCAGCCTGATGAAGAGGGGCGCTTCGGCATCCATGGCGGCCGCTTTGTGGCGGAAACCTTGATGCCGCTTATCCTGAATGTCGAAAAGGCGTGGAAAGAATCCCTCACCGATCAAGCCTTTCTGGATGAGTTGAATTATTACCGCAAGCATTACATTGGCCGCCCATCGGCCTTGTATTTTGCGGAACGGCTGACCGCGCATTTTGGCGGCGCAAAACTGTATATGAAGCGCGATGAATTGAATCACACCGGCGCTCATAAAATCAACAACGTGCTGGGGCAAGCGCTTCTGGCCAAGCGCATGGGCAAAACCAAGATCATCGCCGAAACTGGCGCGGGTCAGCATGGGGTTGCTTCCGCCACGGCTTGCGCGCTGTTTGATATGGAATGCGAAGTGTTCATGGGCGCCGAAGACGTTGAACGGCAAAAGCCAAATGTCGATCGGATGCGGCTTCTTGGCGCGAAGGTTCATCCCGTCACCTCTGGCACAGGCACGTTGAAAGACGCCATGAATGAAGCCTTGCGCTATTGGGTGTCGAACGCCGAAAGTCATTTCTACATCATTGGTACGGCGGCTGGGCCTCACCCTTACCCCGCTATGGTGCGCGATTTCCAATCCATCATTGGCATCGAAGCGCGTGAGCAGATTCTGGAAGCCGAAGGCAAATTGCCCGACGCGCTGGTGGCTTGCATTGGTGGCGGGTCAAACGCGCTGGGGCTTTTCCATCCGTTTCTCGATGATGAAAGCGTGGCCATCTATGGCGTTGAAGCGGCGGGCAAAGGGATTGAGACCGGCGATCACGCGGCGTCACTGACCGGCGGCGTGCCTGGCGTTTTGCATGGCAACCGCACCTATTTATTGCAAGATGAAGACGGCCAAATCAAAGACGCTTATTCGATTTCCGCCGGCTTGGATTACCCCGGCATTGGCCCTGAACACGCTTGGCTTCATGAAACCGGCCGGGTGAAATATGTCAGCGCCACCGATGAAGGCGCGCTTGAATATTTCCGGCTTTGCTCACGCCTTGAAGGGATCATCCCAGCACTGGAGCCTTCCCACGCGCTCGCTTTTATCGGCACGATGATTGGCGATATGGACAAAGATCAGGTTGTGCTGATGAATATGTGCGGCCGCGGCGATAAAGACCTTGGCGCTGTGTTGCCTATTTTAGAAAAACAAGGATTACTCTAATGCGGATTGCGGCGGCATTTGAACAAGCGAAGGCGGAAGATCGCGCGGCTCTTGGTATTTTTATCACGGCAGGCGATCCTGACCTTGAGACATCTAAAGAAATCCTCATGGGCCTGCCCCATCAAGGGGTTGATTTTGTTGAATTGGGGATGCCGTTTTCTGACCCTATGGCCGATGGCCCTTCGATCCAAGCGGCGTCACTGCGCGCCCTGAAGGCGGGAACGAAACTGCGCCATGTTCTGGAGATGGCGGCAGAATTTCGCGCGGCTCACCCCAATGTTCCGTTGATTCTGATGGGCTATTACAACCCGATTTACATCTATGGCGTTGATCGTTTCTTGGATGAGGCGGTCTCTGCTGGTGTCGATGGGCTGATCATGGTGGATTTGCCCCCGGAAGAAGACGAGGAATTATGCCTGCCCGCGCGTCAAGCAGGGCTTGATTTCATTCGCCTGATCACCCCCACCACCGATGACGCTCGGATGCCTGTTGTGTTGGCCAATTCCAGCGGTTTTGTTTATTACGTCTCGATCACGGGCATCACCGGCACACGGTCTGCCAGCGCCGATAGCATCGCTGATGCGATGGCGCGAATCCGCAGTTTCAGCGCCCTGCCTGCGGTTGTTGGCTTTGGCATCAAAACCCCAGAACAAGTGCGCGAAGCCGCCATGCATGCCGATGGCGTTGTGGTGGGGTCCGCCGTGGTGGATCAATTGGCCGCCAGCCTCGACCAAGATGGCCGCGCCAGCGCATCAACGGTGAGCGCGACGCTTGCCCTTGCTAAAGCCCTTGCCGAAGGCCGTCATCGACAGGCATAATAGGGTATTCGCGCAAAGCGACGGAGATGGAGACCAAAATGAACTGGCTGTCTAAAAATGTTCTGCCCAAGATCAAGGCGCTGGTGACGACGGAAAACGTCAAAGAAAACCTCTGGGTGAAATGCACGTCTTGCAGCCAGATGATTTTCCACCGCGATTTTGAAGATCAGTTCAACACTTGCACCACCTGCGGCAATCATATGCCCCTGTCGCCCGACCGGCGCATTGCGATGCTGCTCGATGGCGGCCGCGGCGAAGTCATCGCGCTCGACAAAAGCAAGGATGATCCCCTGCAATTCCGCGATAAAAAACGCTATATGGATCGCCTGAAAGACACCCGCAGCAAAACTGGCGTTCAAGATGCGATCATGGTGGCGGCGGGTACGATCAAGGGTCAAAACGTCGTCATCGCGGCCTTCGATTTCCGTTTTATGGGGGGGTCAATGGGGCGCGCGGTTGGCGATGGTATTTTGCGCGCGGCGGATGAAGCCTTGGCGCGGAACGCGGCCTTGATCACGGTGCCTTCTACTGGCGGGGCGCGCATGCAAGAAGGCATTTTATCCTTGATGCAATTGCCGCGCACGATCATTGCCGTCAATAAAATGAAAACAGCGGGCCTGCCTTATCTTGTCTTGCTGGCGCATCCCACCACCGGCGGGGTGACCGCATCTTTTGCCATGCTTGGCGATATCCATATCGCGGAACCCGGCGCCATCATCGGCTTTGCGGGTCGACGGGTGATTGAAGAAACCGTGCGTGAAAAATTGCCTGAAAATTTCCAAACGGCTGAATATTTGATGGAACATGGCATGGTCGATATGGTCACGCCGCGTTCGGAACAGCATGACGTGATCGGCCGCATCCTGACCATGTTGATGGAACATCCCGCGAAAGCCGCCGAATAATCCATGACCACTGATCTTGCCCGCGCCGAGGCCGCGCTTGAGCGGCTCATGCATCTGCACCCAAAATTGATTGATCTCGGCCTTGACCGAGGCCTTGGTCTATTGGCCAAACTTGGTGATCCTCATCTGAACTTGCCGCCGGTGATCCATGTCGCGGGCACCAATGGCAAAGGCTCGACCTTGGCTTTTATCCGCGCCATGATTGAGGCTTCGGGTCAAACCTGCCATGGCTATTCGTCGCCGCATTTGGTGCGGTTTCATGAACGCATCCGCATTGCTGGCACGCTGATCAATGATCGTGATTTGGCGGATTTACTGGAAGAGGTCGAAGCCATCAATGGCGATGAGCCGATGACGTTTTTTGAGATCACCACCGCCGCCGCGATGCTGGCTTTTCAGCGTCACCCTGCTGATGCCACCTTGCTCGAAACCGGTTTGGGGGGACGTGCGGATTCCACTAATGTGATCCCAAAACCAGCGGTGAGCATCATCACCCCCATCGCGCGCGATCATGAACATTTCCTCGGCGATAATCTTGCCGCGATCGCCCGCGAAAAGGCCGGCATCATGCGCGAAGGCGTCGCTTGTTTTTCCGCGGCGCAACACCCAGAAGCGCTGTCCAGCCTGATCAGCCATGCTGAGGCGATCGGCGCGCCGCTTTATATTGAGGGGCGTGATTTTTCCGTCTCCCGCCAAGGGGATGGGGCGATGATCACCCTGCCTGAGCGCAAGATCACCTTGCCGCAATTGGGATTGCGCGGCGATCATCAAGCCGAAAACGCTGGGCTGGCGGTGGCGGGTCTTCTCCATGCTTTTCCTCAACTTGACGATCAAGCGCTGATCAACGGCGCCAAACAAGCCGAATGGCCGGGGCGCATCCAGCCGTTGACCCATGGTCATCTGGTGGATCAAACCCATCCGGAAACAGAAATTTGGCTCGACGGCGCCCATAACGCCCATGGCGCTGAAGCCTTGGCCAAAACATTAAAGCAACTCAATGACCGCCCTTGGGTGCTGGTTTGCGGCGCGCTCAACACGCGTGATCCTAAAGATTTCCTGCGCCCATTGCAGCCGGTTGTTGATCACGTCATTACCCTCACCATCCCCGATCAAGAGGCGGCCTTGGCCAATCATGTCATCGCTGATGCGGCGGCTGATCTGGGGGTTGAGGCGCAAACCGCGACTGATCTTGAAACGGCGATGAACACGGCTTACCGCATCGCCCATCAAGCGGGGGCGTCCATTATCATCGCCGGATCGTTATATCTGGCGGGTCATGTCTTGCGGGTCAATGGCACCCTGCCGCAATAGGCAGGGTTTGGGGAAATTCGCTTAGAGGCTTTGTTCCACCCATTCGCTGAGTTTTGATTTCGGCAAAGCGCCAATTTTTTCAGCCTTGACCTGACCTTTTTCAAAGATCAACAAAGTTGGGATGCCGCGAACCCCATATTGCATCGGCGTTTGCGGGTTTTCATCAATATTCACTTTGACGATTTTCACCTTGCCGGCCATTTCATCGGAAATTTCTTCCAAGGCTGGGCCAATCACCTTACAAGGGCCGCACCATTCCGCCCAAAAATCAACGACCACGGGCAAATCGGATTCCAGCACATCGGCGGTAAAATTACTATCAGTGGTGTTCATTGTTGGCATGATACGCTCCAAAATAATTATAGACTTAATGTAAGAAGCCGAGAGGGAACCGTCAAGATGCTGTCATGCCTTTGCCGTTTCTAAGGCCTCAATCGCCCGATCCATGGCGGCATCCCCTGCCCAGAAAAGCGACGCGTTTTCCGTGAAAACCACCCCAGCCTTCACCCGCTGATGCGGATATATTTCCGATAAGACATGGCGGTAAACAGCCAATTGATTCACATAGGATTGCGGCAAGCCATCGCTGTCTTGGGGCGGTTGGCCGGTCTTGAAATCAATGATCAACACCTCATCACCGGTCACCACCAGCCGATCGATGACGCCATTGATGATGGTCTTGCCAATCGATCCTGAAATCGGCACTTCGGCGCGGCTATCGGCGCTGAAAATCAACGCAAAGTCAGGATTTGCCAAGAGGTGCTCAACATCGCGGCGGATAGCATCCACCTCT
>CAJXME010000031.1 GCA_913056245.1 uncultured Alphaproteobacteria bacterium
AGCTGACCAGACCACGCGCTGAGACGACATCGGCCTCCTCGATCGGCCACACGGTCGCCAAGTCGGTCGCCAGCCGGAGCGCCGCGTCCAGCGTGTCGAGCCTCCAGGTCAGCGTCAGCGCCGGAAAGATCAGGACCAGCACCGCGATCCAGGAAATAAGCACGAGCCGCCACGCTGTCACCGGTTCGGACGCGTTGAAGAGTCGGCGCAGGATCATCATGACGCGGGTTCTCTTGCTATGTCGCTGGAGAAGAGGGCGCGGACCCCCGGAAAGCCCGTGCCCACTGATGCATGAGACAGATCGATGGGCACAGGTCGTTTTCCTTGGCGGTTCGCCGGTGTCAGCCTGAGGTCTTCCAGGGGCCGAAATCCTTGCCGCCTTCGACAATCTCGTACGTCACGCAGGGCTCGTCCCCGACAACCCAGCCATCATGGCCCGGCGCAAAATAATAGGCATCGCCGGCCGATACGGTGATCTCGCTGCCATCATCATGCGTGCAGGTCATCTGGCCGGAAACAACCACGCCGACATGGCCGGCCTGGCAGCTGTCGCCGCCAACGGTGGGCCGGATGCATTCCGACCATTTCCAGCCCGGCTCGAGCACGATTTTCGAGGCTGTCATATTGCCGAGCTTGACCACCTGAACATGCGCCTTCGGCGGCGACTTCACCTCGTCGGCGTCCGCGAAGGACTTCTTGTATAAATTCGTCATGGATCTCTCCCTGGTGTGCTGAAATTTAAAATCACTTGTCTTCAAAGTCCGTCCGCCACCTGGTCTTGCGCCAGTCGGGCGGGGCATTCGGCAGGCATGACCATACCGGCAACGGCGTTGCCGCTGTTTATTAGGAAAAGCTTACCTGCAAGGCGTGATGAATCACAAGCCCTGGCGCGAATTCACGCCTCAGCTGATCAATCTGTCACCAAGGTTGGGCCAGTTCCGGACGCAATAGATGATGAACGGGTCGCTGGCCGCGATGCGGTCCTTCAGCACCTGCTCGGGGATACGGGTGATCCGCGATTTCTCGACGACCGTTCCGGTAAAATAGCGCGCGTCATTCTCGAACAGGGTCTTGTAGACCCCGAGGATTTCACCGGCCCCCACGAAGATTCCGCGCTGGACCGAACCGCCTACCTCGCGCGACAGTTCTACCTTGCCGACCTGAACGATGAACCCGTCACCGTCGGTGCCGCCCTGCTCGAACAGCACCGTGCCGGCCTCCATCGTTTCGGTCGGAAACACATTTGCCAGATCGGCGACCTGCATGACATGCCTCCTCCGGTTGCTCAGCCAAGAACAGAGAAGCTGCTTTCCTCGTTGATCTCGCGCTTGCGCGAATAGAACCCGACATCGATGTCCCGCCCGATATAAGGCAGCGTATATTGCAGCGGCGCGACGTCATGATCTGCCCCGCCCTCGCAATAATCGATAAGGGCGGCCATCATCTTGCCGGCGATCGGGGCGTTCTTGTACTGGTTGCCGCTCGACCCGCAGGCCATGTAGAAGCCGCCGAGCGAGGATTTGTCGTAGATCGGAATCCAGTCGGTCGAGGCATCGTAGAGATCGACCACACCGCGTGACTGCGAGGGGATGCCGAGGCTTGGCACACGCTGGCCATAGCGCATGACCTGGTTGTTCCACTGCTCGCTGAAGTCGCCGTCATATTCGCGGTCGTTCTCGGTCCACATATGCGGATCGCACTCGGGATCCTCGCTTCCGATCAGGATGTTGTTGCCATGCTCCGGGCGGATGTAGCAGGCGATGTCACTGTCCGAGACAACCATGCCGAGACTGTCGAAATCAAACCCTTCGGGCGCCGGCACATGCGCCACTTCCTGGCGAAGCGGCCTGGTCTTGATGGTCATTTCATCAGTGACCCCGGCAAGCCCGTTGATATGGGCCGATCCCGGGCCGGCGACATTGACGACGACCTTGGCATGGATCTCCTCGCCGGAAGCCAGCTTCACACCGCGGACGCGGCCGTCTTCCTTCAGGATTTCGACCACCTCGACGCCAAGGCGGAATTCCGCGCCGTGCTGGCGCGCGGCATCGGCGAGGTTCTGCGACGACAGGGCCGGGTCTGTCACATAGCCACCATTCGGCCAGTAGAGCGCGCCGCCGATCTGGTTGCCGTTGGCCGTGCCGAATTCCGGATCATCGATCCGGCGCGGCGGCGAGAAACTGTCCAGCGAATAGATCGGCAGCTTGTCCAGAATGGCCGCCTCGTCCCACTCCTCGACCGGGATATCAAGGTCGCGGCTGTTCTCGAGATGCTTGTCCAGATTGCCGTTGGCCTCGGTGCGCATCACCATGCAGCCGCATTCCTTGAACTGCGCCAGCGCATGCCCGTCGGGCAATCCCAGATACGCCTTCCAGTCGCGCCAGTAATGATAGCCTTCCCAGGCGAAGGCGGTGCCGTCGAAGGTCGAGTAATGCATGCGGATGATGGCGCATGAACCAGCGGTCGATCCGTGGCCGATCTGGGCATTGCGGTCGAGCGACAGCGTCTTCCAGCCGTTCTTGGCCATTTCAAAAGCGACGGCGGTGCCGATAACACCGGTGCCGATGATGATTGCGTCGGGTTGCTGGCTCATGGCCTCTTCCTCACTTCAGATTTGGTGCTGTTGTTTAGCCACGCATAACCGCGCCGGCAGGATCATAAGGCGACGGCGCGATCACTTTCACTTCACGCTCCACCCCGACGATATGCGAGGTCAGGTCTGTGCCGACCTCGGCAAGGTCGGCATTGACCAGCGCCATGGCAAGCGTGGCGCCGATGATTTGCGCGCCGATAAAGAGCAATGTGTCGCCGTAATGAATGCCGGAAAATGTATCGCTCAGGGTGCGGGCGATGGTCACGGCAGGATTGGCAAAACTGGTGGACGCGGTGAACCAATAGGCGGCGGTGATGTAAAACCCCACCAAGGCTGGGATGGCTTCAGCCCGAAAACGCAGGCCCAAGAGAATGGTCAAGAGCAAACCAAAGGTGGCGATGATTTCCGAAAAATATTGCGGCAATCCCGATCGGGTATTGCTGGATAATTGCAGGATTTCAAGGTCAAACATCGCATGGGCAATTAAAGAGCCGGCGATGCCTCCCGCGATTTGCGCCAAGACATAAAGCCCAAAACCCACCGTTGTTAATTCGCCGCGAAGCCGCATCACCAAGGACACCGCCGGGTTGAAATGCGCGCCTGAAATAGGGCCGAAGATCGTGATGATCACATAAAGGATGGCGCCGGTTGCGATGGTATTGCCCAGCAAGGCGAGAGCAACATTTCCCCCCGCTAAGGTTTCGGCCATGATGCCAGAACCCACCACCGTGGCGACCAAAATCAAAGTGCCGATGGCTTCGGCTAAACATCGTTGACGTAATCTCGACATAATTTGATATTACCTAAATATTGTTAAAGTTTTTTAACACGTCCATGGCCGAGATACAATTTTCCAAAATGAGGAAAGAATGAAAACGATAAAGACTGCGGTAAGTGGTTTTGCAATCCTGATGCTTGCGGTGATGCCTCAAGAATCTAAGGCTGAACCCTCTCAATTGATGCCCGATGACGCCCAATTGGTGGCGACAGGCAAGGCTGTTTACTTGGAAAATTGCGCGTCCTGCCATGGGGTTAATCTCGAAGGGCAAGAGGGCTGGCGCGATCAAAAGGTTGATGGCATGCGGCTGGCCCCGCCCCATGATCAATCCGGGCATACATGGCATCACCCCGATGCTTTGCTGTTCAATCTGACCAAATATGGACTTGAAGCCATGATCGGCCGCGCTTATCCGAATAACATGCCGGTTTTTGATGGGGTTTTGTCTGATGACGCGATCATCGCGTCGCTGTCGTATATTAAAAGCACCTGGCCAAAAGAGGTGCGCGATATTCACGACAACATCAACCAGCAATATGAATTGAACAAAAACTAAGCCGCCGATGGGTCAGTTGCTGAACGTGCCTTTCAGGCCTTCGGTGACTCCGCGTTGGCGTTCGCCAAAGGAACAATCAGCGGTGATGCGCTGAAATGCTTTTGCCTTAAAAATCACGCCTTCATATTCCACGTCTTTGACGCTTGCGCTCAAAACCAGTTGCAGTTTCTCGCCCATGGTGGCGTCGATGGTGATACGGCCTTTGGCGATCGAATAGCGACGGCCATTAGCCAATTTCTGAACGGCGAAATAACTGGCGGGAACATCGCATTCATTGATCAATTCGATCTCAGCCCGAATGGCGCGGGCATCATCGGCGGATTGGCTGATCTCATTGGATAGGTACCAGCCGATGGCGAGAAGAGGCACGGCAAGCCAGAAAAGAGTTTTGATCAGTTTGTTCATGGCGCGAGTACCGCTAAAAATTGTCTATTTCAGATGAGGCGAAACCCTCTTAACGCAAAGTCCCGTTCAGCACATAGCGCAGGATGTCAATGATTTGCTGCGGCGTTTCGACCACCGCCAAAGCCGCCGCGTCGACTTCTTTAAGGGCGTGCTGGTGATCCGCGCCATGCATCACGATCAGTGATTTGCCAAGGGCGGCGGCATAGCCCGCGTCAAAAGCCGCATTCCATTGCTTGTATTTCTCGCCAAAGCGCACCACCACAAGATCAGCGTCTTCAATCCCTTTGCGCGTTCGGATGGCGTTGATTTTAGCGCCTTTGTGATCATGCCAGAATTTCTTATCTTCAGCGCCTAGAATTGTAACCCCGCAATCATCCGATGCGTCATGATCGGTGACGGGCGCGGTGAACTGAACATCTAAATCGGCAGAACCAGCGATGATTTGCTCGCGCCAATCGGTGTGAATTTCCCCTGAAAGATAAACCTGAAAAGACATATCTACCCTATTTTATTCGACAAGTGATCTTGTGGTTATGCCGCATGAAGCCGAGAGAAACAAGGGATGTTTCCCTCGTTTCATCGAGATCATTGATTTATGCTTTCTTTATTTCTTTGGCAGAGCCACGCAAAAATAACGCACCAAATCACTGGTGGTGAGGTTGCTAAAAGTCCCATCTTTTGAATTGACGTTCATGAGGTAAGCGTCACGGTGGCATTTGCGGCCGCTATCATAAGTCACATCAGTGATCATTTCATGGGACTGATTGGCTATGCTGTCATAATGTTTAACCACCATCTTCCATTCCTTTTCCAAGGCGAGGGCAGGTTGGCTTAGGGCAAAGGCGATGATTGTGGCGGTGATCAATTTTTTCATGGCTTATTCTCCTTTTTTAAGGGTGAATGGATGAATATTTTAACCAGCCTATCATGATGATTGGCTTTGTTTAAGCCTTGCGCCCGATCAGCCGTTGAGGCTGGCTAAAGCGGCGGCGAGATCAGCGATGATATCATCGGCGTGTTCAAGGCCAATCGAAAGCCGCACCACGCCATCACCAACCCCGGCTTTTTGACGTTGTTCTGCCGTCAATTGGCGGTGGGTGGTTGACGCGGGGTGGATGATCAAACTTCTTGTATCGCCGATATTGGCAAGATGAGAGATCAAATTGCAACTCTGCACCAAGGCCACACCTTCATCATAGCCGTTCTTCAAGGTAAAGGTGAAAACGGAGCCAAAACCGCCCTTCAAATAGGTTTTCGCCAAATGATGATAGGGGCTGCTCGGCAAGCCTGCCCAAGAAACATGATCGACTTTGTCATGTTGATCGAGAAATTCCGCAACTTTTTGAGCGTTCTCATTATGTTGGCGCATCCGCAAGGGTAAGGTTTCGATGCCGGAAAGGGTCAGAAACGCATGAAAGGGCGAAAGGGTCGTGCCAAGATCACGCAAGGCACTGGCATGGCAATAGGTGATATAGCCATATTCGCCAAAGGTTTCGGCAAAGGTGATGCCATGATAGGCAGGATCAGGCTCCGTTAAAGCGGGATAGCCTCGGCTTTCTTGCCAATTAAATTTGCCCATATCAATCACCGCCCCGCCCATGGCATTGCCGTGGCCGCTCAGAAACTTCGTGGTGGAATAAATGATGATATCCGCGCCAAAATCACCGGGGCGGCACATGGCTGGGGTGGCCATGGTGTTGTCGATCACAAGCGGGATGCCGGCGTCATGGGCAAGGCGCGATAGCATCGACAGGTCAGAAACATTGCCATCGGGATTGGCAAGGCTTTCCGCAAACAGAACCGCGACCGAAGGATCGCTGATGGCGGATTTGATGCTGGCTTCATCGTGGATATCCACCAATTCCGCCTCCCAACCAAAGCGTTTGAAACTTTGGGTGAATTGCGTGATGGAACCGCCTTAGAGTTGACGGCTGGCGATAATTTTTTTGCCCGGCGCCATCAACGGGTAGAGCCCCACCAATTGCGCGGCATGACCTGAGGATACACAGCACGCCCCCACCGCGCCATCAAGGGCGGCGAGTTTTTGCTCCAAAGCCGCGGTGGTGGGATTGGACAAACGGCCATAGATATTGCCCGGCTCTTGCAGGTTATAAAGACTGGCGGCGTGATCCGCGTCGTCAAAGGCAAAAGCCGTGGTTTGATAAATGGGCGTGATCCGCGCACCAGAAGCGCCATCAGGCCGTGTTCCCGCATGGATGGACAAGGTTTCGATGCGATCGGATTTGGTAAACCCGCCGTCTCTTTTTGCCGCGGGCGGTTGGCGCAAGGCGGGACGCCGCGCCGATAGTAAGCCTGAATCAAAGCCGCCTAACCCCAAAAGCCCCGATAAATGCGAATGTTCAATCTTCGGGCATTTGTCCATCACGACGCTGAGGCCAGCCTCGGTTGCGATCGCCTCAGCTTCGGCGCTCACCACGCCAATCTGAAGCCACAGGTATTTGGCGCCAATGGCAATCGCTTGTTGGGCAATCGCCGGGCAATCATCAGGCCGCCGAAAGACATCGACCATATCAACAGGGTGGGGGATATCGCTAAGATTTGCGTAAACCTCTTCGCCCAACAGGTTTTGCCCCGCGATGCCGGGATTGATCGGGATGACGCGATAGCCCTGTTTCTGCAAATATTTCATCACAAAATAAGACGGCCTGTTCCAATTGGCGCTTGCCCCCACCATGGCGATGGTTTTGGTTTTTGCGAGAATATCGGCAATTCGGAAATCATCATCCATGGGGCTGGCCTTATCGTTAATCGTGCTTAGGGTCGTTGGTTCTGCTTAGAGTCGTTGATGGCGCTTATCGCTTGCGGGGCGCGACATCGATCCTAGTTTGGGTGTTTATGCCGCCAATTGGCAAGATGTTTTCTGCAAAAGAAAACGGCCCCCAGAAAATCTGGAAGCCGCCACGATGATTACCAATGGGGAAAGATCAATTGCCTACAAATGTGAAGGTCATGGCATTGGTCAATTCACCAGACATGAACAGCCGTTCCATATCTTTCAGTTTTACCGACGCTTTGCCAGAGGCGGAGAGTTGGAATTTGTTTTTATTTTCCAAAAAGCCTTTGACCGCCGCTTTCAGGCTTTCCTTTTCTGCGGGATAGGCCGCCAGCATCATGTCCAATTGCATATGGCTCATGCTGATCAATTGATTGATGTCTGGCGCTTCCGCCAAGATGATATCGGCCAATTGTTGATCATTGTATTCGAAATCCAACGACGACAGGCGAATGGTTTCAGCAACTTGCCCCCAAATGACCATGGCTTGGAAAATGTCGGTCACTTGGGTGGCCTGTTTGATCAGATCAACGTTGAGATCGGCAAAAGCGGCAGCAAGTTTGATATTGCCGAAATCTTGAACACCAATTTCTTGACTGAAATCATAGGTGCCTTTTTGAGGGTCCATTTCCACTGCGCTGACCAGAGACAGAACGAAGTTTTCAGAATTGGTGATTTTCTTAATCTTGCGCGCGGTGGAACGATCCATCTCTTTGATGGCGGCGAGAGGCAGGCGCAGGTCTTTGATCGTGGTCTTGCCTTTGATCAAAAGGCCATCAGCAAAGGCCACGTCTGTTAGGCTCAGTTCACCAATGCCGATCTCGTCTTCATCTTCACGCAAGGACGCGTTTTTAAGGCTTATATCGGTTAGGCCAAAGAGCCGGGATGCGTTTTGAAGAACAACGTCTTCTGAAGCGTAATCAATCGACAAATCAAGCCCTTTGAATTGCGCTTCTTCGATCTTGCCGGCCATGTCTTCATCTTGATTGGTGAAATTCATGCCTTTGAGAAGGAATTGTTCAATAATCGAGTCCTTGACGTCAACCGAACCGCTGGCCAGCGCAATATCGATGCCATCTTTTGGCGCGTTAAAAGCAAAGTCTTTCAGCGCAATATTATTGATGCCAAAAGCCCTTTGTAATTCAGCCATCATGGCTCTTTCATCGTCACGGATCAGGGCTTTGGTCAGGGATGCGTATCTGAGGCCGGAAATGTTAAATTCCCCTAAACTGCTGGAAAAAGAATCGCGTGCCATGGCGCCATCTTTATTTCGAACCGTACCGGAAAGGCTGGCGTTTTGAACCACGCCATCTTTTACGCCCGATAATTCTAAATTGGCGTTTTCAAGGGCAAGAGCATCTTTTCCGCGATCGGTGACTTTCGCTGAAACTTGGGCAAGGTTAAATCCATCAAAGGACAGGCTGTCTAATGAATTGAGCGCGGCTTCAGGATTGCTTTTCAGTGTGTTGATAAAACTTTGAAGCGATGCGATATCAGCGCCAGAAAGAGAGGCGGTGCCAATATTGGCTTTAAGGGAGTCCCGGCCTTTTTCAAATGAAACATCTAAATTAGTCAATTGCGCGAGTTTGATGGTGGCATCATCGCCAGCCACATCCATCATTGCGGCTTTTGCAATGGTCTGATCGCCAATTTTAAGGGCTATATCGGCCACTTGAGCAGAGCCTGCAAAAAGATCAGCGCTAACT
>CAJXME010000032.1 GCA_913056245.1 uncultured Alphaproteobacteria bacterium
CGTGATGACCCTGCCGCCGAGGTCGTGGCCGATCCGGGTGGCGACGGCGATCGCATCGCCCTCCACCACCACGTCCACGTCAGGTCCGTGGGGCACGCCCAGGATCGCATCACGCACCGCGCCCCCGACCAGGCACGTGCGCGGCCCCACGATGGGCCACTCGACGCGCGCGAGGATCGGATCACGCGCGACCCACGCAGCCACCGCGCTACCATCGTTCTCATGGGCGATCACGTCGCGCACAACCTGCAGGCGGCTGCCCCAGTCGCCCTCGATGGGCTTGCCGAGGCCATCGCGCGATGGGAGGGCCAGCCGCTCGATGAACTGCAGCAGGCGTCGGACCGGATCCGCGCCGAGGTCCGCTCCTGGGCGGAGGACCCGGCCAATGCCGACCGACCCATCTCCGACTCCCCCGTCTACCTCGACCGGATGGCGGTCGAGGTTCTCATCGAGCGCCGCTTCTTCACGGAGTAGCCGTCCCCGCGCCGACGAGCGCGATCGCCTCGATCTCCACGGAGGCACCGGCCGGAAGGGCGGCCACGCCGATGGTCAGATTGCGGTATTTGACCTGCTCGAAGCCTGCGTCGCGGATCATCGCGGCGAAAGTGTCCTGATCGGGGAACTTGCGGATCGATTCGACCAGATAAACGTAGGAATCCGAATCGCGCGCGATCAATTGCCCAAAGCCTGGCAATAAGGATGACCAGACATCATAAAGTTTGGCCAAAGGCGGCAATTCAACATGGGAAAATTCAAGGCAATAAAAACGGCCTTGCGGTTTTAAGACGCGATAAGCCTCACCAATCGCGCGCTGACGATCGGTGACATTGCGCAAGCCAAAAGCAATCGTCACCACATCAGCGCTTTCATCACCAAAGGGAATCATTTCCGCATTGCCCGCCACCCAATTGAGATGCGCAAGAGATTGCAAATCAGGACGAGCGCGACCCGCCATCATCATTTCAACATTAATATCAACGATGGTGGCAGAGCCGCCGCCGCGTTTAAGAAAGCGTGAGGCAATATCGCCAGTCCCCCCCGCGAGATCGATCAAATGATGATGAGCCTCAGGGTTGATCATCGAAATCAGCGTGTCTTTCCAAAGACGGTGTATCCCTAAAGACATCACATCATTCATCACATCATAGGAAGACGCGACGCTGTCAAAGACCGCGCGCACTCGCCCTTGCTTGTCTTGGGCGCGAATGGTCTCACTGCCGAAATCAATCGGCTGATCAGGATCAATTTGAGGTCTGGATTTTTCCGTCATGAAGGCTTTATATCAGGGCAGAGCCAGAAAGGGAAAAACAAATGCCGGAATTGCCAGAAGTAGAAACCGTCAAACGGGCGATTGCTGATCATGCCTTAGGCGGAGAGATCAAATCCGTATGGCAATCAGGCAAAACCATGCGCTGGCCTATCCCTCATGATATTGAGAAGCAACTGACGGGGCTGACAATTCTAAACCTCAGGCGGCGCGGAAAATATATCCTGATGGATTGCGGCAACGGGCAAGCGGCTCGTTTGACCATGATCGTTCATTTGGGCATGTCAGGCTCCGTGCGCATCTATCCGAAAGTCATGACGCCAGATCGGCAAAAGCACGATCATTTGATTCTCACCATCTTAGGCCAAAGGGGTGAGGAAAATACCGTGGTGCTGAATGACCCAAGACGATTCGGCGGCGTTCAAATCACCGCCTTTGGTGAAGATGATCAGCATCCGTTGATCCATAAGATGGGGGTGGAGCCTTTGGGCAATGCCTTCAGCGCCGTCTATATGAAAACCCAATTCAACGGCAAAACCGCGCCGATTAAATCCGCCTTGCTCGACCAGCGCATCATCGCAGGCATTGGCAATATCTACGCAAGCGAAGCCTTGTATCTGGCGGGCATCTCGCCAAAACGTATGGCAAAAGCGATCAGCCTTTCGCGGCTAGAAGGCTTAAAAGACAGCGTCCAACAGGTGCTTAATCAAGCGATTGCCGCCGGCGGCACGTCTTTGCGCGATCATGTCCAGCCGGGCGGCGAGATTGGCTATTTTGTTCAGCAATTGAATGTCTATGGCAAAGACGATCAACCCTGCCCCCAATGCCAATCGCCGATTAAAATGATCCGCCAAACGGGACGCGCGAGTTTTTATTGCCCGCGATGCCAACGCTAAGCCATCGCTGCGATCCGAAGGCATAAATAAACACAAAGGTGACCAAAAAGGAAAATCGCTAAAGCGCTTGACAATCAAAGTGATTATCAGGCATAAGATGCCACCGCTGACCGTTACCCACGGATCAGCCCTTATTTTAATGACAGAAACAGGATCGCCACATGGCTAACCATAAGTCTGCAAAAAAGCGTATTCGTCGTAACGACGCTTTTAATGAAGTCAACAGCAACCGCCGCAGCCGCATCAGAACTTTTGTTAAAAAAGTTGAAGAAGCGATCGCCGCTGGCAATGCTGAAGATGCGCGCAACGCGTTTAAGGCGGCTCAGCCTGAAATGCATCGCGGTGTCACCCGCGGCGTTTTGCATAAAAACACCGTTGCCCGCAAATTGTCCCGCCTTTCGGCTCGGATCAAAGCGCTGGCCGCTTAAATCAACCATGATGCCATTGGCATGATGACGAGAACGCCCCCTTGGGGCGTTTTTTTATGGTCGAAAAAAATTGAACGCATCAGGCTGAACGAATCGTCGCGAATCATCAGAGACAATCTTAGGGCGCAAACCTGACGCCTTGTCTCAAGAAAACCGATTCGGGTGTTGAAAATAAAGAGTTTCATAAAAATAGACGAAGAAACATGACCAATCTCACGGCGAGTCACCGGCCATCTTCACAAAAAATTGACCGATCCTTTGTCAAAAACTTTTTTGAAAAAATCAAAAAAATGAAGGGATTGCCGAAGCGTAAAATGAAAATAATTGATTGACAGCAAAAAAACCGACCTCAGGCAAAATTCATCCTTGAAGTCCCCCCTGCCATTGATGAATATGAGGGATCGGTGGATCACTAATCGTGTTGGCGGAAAATCATATGACGCCCATGATCTCCCACTCTTTTTGATCAGGCTCCCCATAGCGTGGTCGTCATCGCAACATCGTTGCGTTCATCGTCGATAGCAATATTGATGACCATTAACCTTTTGACCGGAGTTTGGTTGACATGACTGAAGACGCAACAACCTTTACTCCGGAAAATCGAGAAACCCTGCGCGAAGAATGGTCGCGGATCCAATCGCGGCTCAAGCAAGAACTGGGCGACACGATTTGGAAAAGTTGGGTCAAGCCCCTCAAATTGATGAAGGTTGAAGGGGGCGTCGTATTCCTCACCACCGAATCAAAACTCACCAAAACCCGGGTGATGAGCCAGTTTGCCGATCGCATCCGCGCCAATTGCGGGGTGGAATGGAACGCCATCACATCGATCCATGTTGACGTGATGCGCCATCAGGCGGCGATCCCATCGCATCCGATCCGCGCCACTGAACAAAGCACCAGCCAGCCGAATCAAAGCCGAATGATGGATATGGCGCGCGCCAAAGACGATATTGTGTCAAGCGGCGCGCCCATTGATGCTTATGATGATTGGGGCGGACGTCTTGACCCGCGATTAACCTTTTCCAATTTTGTGGTGGGAGGGCCGAACAATTTTGCCTATGCCGCCGCTAAGCGCATGGCCGAAACCGAAAGCCCGGTGTTCAATCCACTCTTTCTCTATGGCGGGGTGGGTTTGGGCAAAACTCATTTGATGCACGCGATTGGCTGGGAGATGCGCGAACGCTTCCCGAAACGGCGGGTGGTGTATTTATCGGCGGAAGTTTTCATGCACCGTTTTATTAAAGCCTTGCGCCATCGCAACACCACGCAATTCAAAGAAGAGTTCCGATCGATTGATGTCTTGATGATTGATGATGTTCAATTCATTGGCGGCAAGGATTCCACCCAAGAAGAATTTTTCCACACCTTCAACGCGCTGATTGATCAAAACAAGAAGATCATCATTTCCGCTGATAAATCGCCCATGGATTTGTCGGGCATGGAAGAGCGCCTGCGCTCACGCCTCAATTGGGGAATGGTGGCTGATATTCACCCCACCACCTTTGAATTGCGCGTCGGTATTCTTCAAGCCAAAGCCGAACAGCAAGGGCTTGATCTGCCGCAAAATGTGATTGAATTTTTGGCTCATAAAATCACCACCAATGTGCGGGAACTCGAAGGCGCGCTTAATCGCTTATCGGCGTATTCGACGCTGATCAACGCGCCGATCACCATCGACAGCATCTATGACGTGCTGGGGGATGTTCTGCGCGCCAGCACAAGGCAAGTGTCGATCGCAGAAATTCAGCGTGAAGTCGCAAAACATTACAACATTCGCCTCGATGAAATGCATTCCCGCCGCCGGTCGCGCAATATCGTGCACCCTCGGCAAGTAGCGATGTACTTGGCGAAAAATCTGACCTCCAATTCCTATCCGGAAATCGGCCAATATTTTGGCGGCCGGGATCACACCACTGTCATGCACGCGGTTGGTAAAATTGAAAAAATGCTGATCGAAGACCAGCGCATCAGCGATGATCTTAAAATCTTGAAATCCATGCTCAACGCCGGGTAATTTTAAGACCCTAAACTTGTCATTTTTCCACAATATTCTGGTGTTTACATAACAAGATATGCTATATTTTGTGGGTGTAGACGTGATTGGTTGTCTCTCTTGGCAAAGGCTTTAAGCGATGCGTTGATCACGGTGAAGCGAGGTTGGTTTCAGGCTTGATCGGATCGGTGGTGCAAGGCCCTAATCATCGCGCTGTTATCGCGCCGTAATCGCTTTGCCGGTGATGCCATCCGATCATGTTTTGGCCAAGCGCGGCCTTGCCAAGCGCGGTCATGCATAGAGATGAACGAAAAGACAAAAGAAACCCTGAAGGGATAAAGCCATGAAATTGACCATTGATCGCGCCATGCTCATCAAACCTCTTGGTCACGTCCAGAGCGTGGTGGAGCGCCGCAACACCATCCCGGTGCTGTCGAATGTTGTGCTGAAAGCCGAAGATGGGCAACTGGCGCTCACCGCGACTGATATGGATATGGATATTGTTGAATCCGTGGCCGCCGCGGTGATCGAGCCTGGCACCATCACCACGCCCGCGCAATTGCTCTATGAGATTGTCCGCAAATTGCCCGATGGCGCGGAAATCGAAATCAGTGCCGAGGGTGAAGGTCAGGTTAAGATTAGCGCCGGCCGCTCCAGTTTTAATTTGCCCACCTTGCCGGTGGATGATTTCCCTGCCATCAGCACCGCGCCCATGGCTTGTGAATTTACCCTTGCCGCCGCTGAATTGAAGGCGTTGATTGAAAACACCCGCTTTGCGGTTTCGACAGAGGAAACTCGCTATTACCTGAACGGGATTTACGTGCATTTGGCCGATGGTCATATGCTTCGCGCGGTGTCGACCGATGGTCACCGGTTGGCGCGCTCGCAAATGGATATGCCCGCCAATGCGGAAATGATGCCGTCGGTGATCGTGCCGCGCAAAGCCGTGGGCGAAATGAGCAAATTGATCGATGAGTTTGAAGGCGATGTTCAGATTGGCTTGAGCGATAGCCGCGCGAGGTTCCGTTTTGGCGCGGTGGAGGTCACCACCAAATTGATCGATGGCACTTTCCCTGATTATCAGCGCGTCATCCCCACGGAAAACAACCACATCATGCAAGTATCGGTGGCCAGTTTTAAGGATTCCGTTGATCGCGTGTCCACCATCTCGGCGGAAAAGACACGTTCCATCAAGATGAAATTGACCGCGGGCTCCTTAACGCTTTCCGCGACCAGCCCTGATGCCGCCAGCGCGGTGGAATCCTTGGAAGTTCAATATGACGGCGCGGATATCGAAATTGGATTTAACGCCCGTTACCTGATGGATATCGCCGCGCAGATCGATGGCGATATGATGGAATTTGCTTTGTCTGATGCGTCCGCGCCGACGGTTATTCGCGCGCCGGGCGATGATGCGAATTTGTTTGTTTTGATGCCGATGAGGGTCTAACGCCACCGTGTTGGTTTCGCATTCATCCGCGATTGCCGCTTCTTGCCCGTCATCGACCGCCTTGGCGATCACGACGCTTCGGCTGAATAATTTTCGCAATTACCAACCGCTGGATTTGCGCTTTGCTGATGAGCCGGTTTCCGTCGTCTTGGTGGGGCCAAATGGCGCGGGCAAAACCAATATGCTCGAAGCCTTATCTTTGCTGGCGCCGGGGCGAGGCTTGCGGCGGGCGAAATCCGATGTCTTGCCGCGCCGTGGGGCGGGTAAACCCAGCGATGGAATGGCGATGACTCCCGCTTGGTCGGTATCGGCGCAGGTCATCACCGATGACGCGCCCCTGTCTTTGGGCACCGGCACATTGCCGCAAGATCACGGTGAAGTGGGGCGGCGGGTGATCAAAATTAATGGTGAATTTTCATCGCAAGCCGCGCTTGCGGAACATTTGGCCGTCTCTTGGTTGACGCCAGATATGGATGGGGTTTTAGCGGCGGCACCATCGGAACGACGGCGCTTTCTCGATCGGTTGGTGATCGCCTTTGATCCGGCGCATGCGGGGCGTATCCAACGTTACGAAAAAGCCTATCGCCAGCGCAATCGATTGCTCGAAGAAAATCATAGAGATCAGCAATGGTTTGAAGCGCTGGAAGCGCAATTGGCGGAAAGCGGCATAGCGATCATCGCCGCCCGTCAGTCTTTGGTTGAAGCCTTGGATGCTGAAGCAGCCAGCCCATGGCCAGCCTTTCCCGCCGCGCGGCTTAGGCTTGAGGGCGACGCGGAAGATTGGCTTGCGACCATGCCGGCGGTGGATGCCGAAGACCGCATCCGCGGTGAAGCGCGTCGCCATCGGTTGAACGGCAGCGCGGCCATGCCTGGGCCGATGAACAGTCTTTTGGTGGTGCGCCATTCCGGCACCGGCCAAGACGCGGAATTATCCTCCACAGGAGAGCAAAAAGCCTTGGTGATTTCCGTCATTCTTGCCCATGCGCGGCTGCAATCAAAACGATTGAAGCGCCCGCCTCTTTTATTGCTGGACGATATTGTCTCGCATCTCGATGAAGCGCGGCGGCGCAGTTTGTTTGATTTGACCGCGAGTTTATCGGGTCAGGTCTGGTTTAGCGGCACGGATGCGGCGCTTTTCGCCGATATGCCGGGACACCCTTCTTTTGTCTTTGTTGATGCAGGGGAGGCCAAGGCTGAGCCTTTCTTTCCTGCCGCTGTAAGGAGTTCATGATGAGCGACGAGACCCCTATTGATTCTCAAACCGCTGGCGCAAGTGACGCCTATGATGCGGATTCCATCAAAGTCTTACGCGGTCTTGACGCGGTGCGCAAACGCCCGGGCATGTATATCGGCGATACCGATGATGGCTCAGGCCTGCATCATATGATTTATGAAGTGGTGGATAACGCCATTGATGAAGCCTTGGCGGGGCATTGCGATTTGGTGCAGGTGATCTTAAACGGCAATGGCTCTGTGACCGTCACCGATAACGGCCGCGGCATCCCCACTGATATTCACCCCGAAGAAGGCATTTCCGCCGCTGAAGTGATTATGACTCAGCTCCATGCGGGCGGTAAATTTGACAACAATTCCTATAAAGTTTCAGGTGGTCTTCATGGCGTGGGGGTGTCGGTGGTCAACGCCTTGTCAGCATCCCTTGAAATGACGATCTATCGTGATGGCAAAAAACACGCGATTAATTTTGTTCATGGCGAATCCCAAGCCCCCCTTGAAGTGGTCGGTGAATGCGGCGATCAAACAGGAACGGAAGTCACTTTCTTGCCATCGACCGAAACCTTTTCGAAAACCGAATTTGATTTTGGCACCCTTGAGCATCGCTTGCGCGAATTGGCGTTTTTGAATTCAGGCGTTAATATCCGCCTGACCGATGATCGGCAAGCCGAACAGGTGGTCAGCACCTTCCATTACGAAGGCGGCTTGCGCGAATTTGTGACGTGGATCGATAAATCGCGAACTGCTCTGCATGAAGCGATCACCGCCAATAGCGAAAAGGATGGCGTTGGGGTTGAGCTGGCGCTGGAATGGACCGATTCCTATCATGAAAACACCTTGTGTTTCACCAACAACATCCCACAGCGCGATGGCGGCACGCATTTGGCAGGCTTCCGCGCGGCGCTGACACGCATCGTCAATAATTACGCGCAAGAAAGCGGCATTGCCAAAAAAGAAAAAGTGCAACTCTCTGGCGATGATGCCCGCGAAGGCCTGACCGCGATCATTTCGGTTAAAGTGCCTGACCCGAAGTTTTCATCGCAAACCAAAGATAAACTCGTCTCGTCCGAAGTCCGCCCCATTGTTGAGCAGGCGGTGGCGGATGCCCTGTCGCAATGGTTTGAAGAACACCCCACGGAAGCCAAGAAAATTGTCTCAAAGGCTTATGAAGCCGCCGCCGCCCGTGAAGCGGCGCGCAAGGCAAGGGAATTGACCCGCCGCAAAGGCGTGATGGATATCGCGAGCCTGCCGGGGAAATTGGCCGATTGTCAGGAAAAAGACCCCGCCAAATCGGAAATCTTCTTGGTGGAAGGTCATTCGGCTGGAGG
>CAJXME010000033.1 GCA_913056245.1 uncultured Alphaproteobacteria bacterium
CGCCAAGCGCACCGTTTTAATCCCCTCGGCCAAGGGGCTATTTTGGACGATATTTCCCGCGCGGCCATAATGATACTGGACACCATGGCCATGACAGGCCATACCATTACCATCGATGGCGGCTTGCATTTGCGGCCGCCCAACCGTGATGTGGCTTTTCTTGAAGGGGTGACCTCGTCGTGACTCATACCATGACGCGCAGTGTTTTTCTGCACGAAGTTGAAGTGATTTGTTCAATAGGGTTGCATGATTTTGAACGTGCTGAAAAACAGCGTGTTCTGATCGATGTTGAATTGCGCCTTGATGCTGAACGCGAACCGACGGCTGATACGGTGGCGGATACGCTCGATTACGATGAGGTTCGCCATGCGGTGATCAGCATCGCCGAAGCCCAGCATTATGATTTGCAGGAAACCCTCGCTAGGAGGATTTTTGATGCCATATCAGCCATGCGTGACGTCACCGGCGTCAGCGTCACCACCCAAAAGCCTGATGTCTACCCGAATTGCAAAACCGTGGCGTATCGGCTGTCTAATCTCAATTAAAACGCGTCTTTGCCTTCCCGAAGAGCGGCAAAAACATCCGCCGGGTCAGCCCCCGCCATGCCCATGGCTTGTTGCAAATCATCGGCGTCGCAATTGAGGAACGGGTTGGCGTCTTTTTCGACCTTGAGCATCACCGGCAGGGTCGGCTCATCCTTTGCGCGCAGGGCGTGGATCGCCTCCATATGCGCTTTCGCAGCGGCGCGCGGCCAATTGAGCGAGGCCACATATTTAGCATTCGACGCTGAATATTCGTGACCGGCGCAGATTAAGGTTTGATCCGGCAGGGCGCGCAAGGCCGAAAGCGAGGCCCACATTTGCGCCATCGTGCCTTCAAAAACCCGCCCGCAACCCATTGAAAATAACGTATCGCCAACAAAAGCGACGCCATGACCATTCCCGCAATCGGGGAGGTGAAAGGCGACATGGCCGGTCGTATGCCCCGGGGTTTCGATCACCTCCGCGTCATAGCCCGCGATGGTGACGCGATCGCCATGCCGAACAGGGGTGGTGATATTGGCAATACGGCTTTCTTCGGACGCTGGCGCCATCACGGGGATATCGAAACGCTCGCGCAGAACCTCATTGCCGCCAATATGATCGCCATGATGGTGGGTGTTGACGATTTCCGTGGGAGTCAGGTTGTGTTCTTTCAACGCCGCCAGCACCGGCTCCGCCTCGCCCGGATCAATCACCGCCAATGCCTTGGTCAAAGGGTTGTGCAACATCCAGATATAATTATCATTAAAGGCTGGAATACGGTAAACTTGGGCAGGATTAGCGTTCGACATTCTTTATCTCCAATCAGCATCGGTTTGATCATTCTAGGGTTCAGTCTTGGTGGGATCAAGCCACAGGATGAAATGACGGGATCAAACCGTGTAATTAAACGACAGGGATCATCAGGGTTAATTGGCCAATAGAGGAGGGCATGACATGAATAAAACCCCATCCCCAAATCTTGAGCCATTAACATCCGATGATGGGCAGGTTTCAAACTTGTCCGTGCCGGGCTTTTACCAAACCTCCATGGGGCGGATGGTGCGGCATCTGATTTCCCGCAAATTAAAACCAGCGATGACGGGCGCCTTGCCCGCGCATCATCACGATATTGACGTCGCGACCTTGGGTTACGCCCGCCCTTATCTGAAATATTTCAGCGAGCATTATCCGCGCTTGATCAATCTGCAAACCACGGCGAATGATCTTCTGCCATGGCCGTCCCCTGCCACAGCGCCGCTTCGGCAAGCGGTGGTCGATGGGCATCACCTGCCGCTCTTGGACGCCAGCCTTGATTTGATTATGGTGATCCACGCTTTTGAAACCGCCACCCCGGCTCAAGACATGGCCGATGAATTATGGCGGGTGCTTAAAGGCCAGGGGCAATTGATCTTGGTGGTGCCGCATCGCGGCAGCATGTGGGCGGGGCGCGATGATAATCCCTTTGGCCTTGGTCAGCCTTATTCGGTTCACCAGATCAAACGCTTGTTGCATCAGCATGGCTTTGATGTCACCAAAACTCATCAGGCTTTGGCCGCGCCACCGTCGATTTCGTCTTTTTACCCCCGTTACGCGCCCTTTGTTGAACGTTTGCCCAACCCTTTGGGTGGTGTTTTGATTGTCGAAGCGGTTAAAATGATTTATGCCGTTAGAGGCGATCGCGTGCGGTCGCGGCAAAAATCCCGTCTTAAGGTTCAAGGCAGTCTTGCTGGGGTGAAATCGCCGCGGTCATCGTGATCAGGTCAAAGGTTTTGTAAATTAGGCTTTGTGGAATAGGCTTTCTGGAATAGGCATGGCACCTTCATCATCAAAGGATCAGCAAAATCTGTCGACGGTTCGGGCGGAGATTGACCGTCTTGATCGGCAAATTTTGTCGGCGCTTGAAGAGCGTGCCGCCCTGGCGAGCGCGGTCTTGGCGGCGAAGTCAGGGCAAAGTGTTTTTCGCCCTGGGCGTGAGGCTGATTTGATCCGGCGATTGGTGGCGTCATCGTCCCTGCCGCCATTGATGATCGAGATGATCTGGCGGCAAATCATCGCCAATAACATCACGGGCCAACAAAAACTTAAGGTCGCGCTGATGGATGACGCGGCGTCTTTTGCGGTTTGCGGGTTTTGCTTTGGCGCATCGGTGGATCACTTGACCCAAACCCAGGCTAAGGATGTTATCACGGCAGTCGCCCAAGGCGAGGCTGATCTTGGGGTCTTGCCGCATTGGCGCGAGCAATCTGATTGGCTGAAAGACCTTTTGTTGAGCGAAGGTCCTGCTTATATTGTCGCGGTATCGCCGTTTTTAGAAGGCCATCACTGGGCTGGGGCGCCGCTCGCCGATGGGGTGATCATTGCCCGCGATCTTCCCGACGCGTCCGAGGCCGATATCACCCTTTGCCTTGACGGCGATGCTGTGGTGGAACACGACGGATACCATGCTGAGGCTGAAGGATTGCTTGGCATCTTCCAAAACCGATCATTTTCTGCAATAGAGACACCATGACCATTACCCCAAAATCATCGATCCAGTCGCTGGTCTCGTATCGGCCGGATGTCACGCCTCTGCCCGAAGGCCGGCAAATTCGTTTGTCGGTCAATGAAGGCGCGCTCGGCCCATCGCCTAAAGCGCTTGAAGCCATTCAATCCATGGGCGCTGAATTGCATCGCTACCCGGAACAGATCAGCCGTGATCTGGTGGCGGCGATTGCGGAGCGGTTTTCGCTGGACCCTAACCGTATTTTGCCCAGCAATGGCTCCGATGAATTGATCGGCCTGCTGTCGACGGCTTATCTCGAGGATGGCGATGAAGCGATCATCACGCAATATGGGTTTTTGGTCTTCCCGCAATCGATCCGCATCGCGGGCGGCGTGCCGGTGGTGGCTATGGATGATGACCTCACCGTCAGCATTGACGCCATCATCAACGCCCTCAGCCCAAAAACAAAACTGATTTTTGTCGCCAATCCCAATAACCCCACGGGAACGATGGTGGAAAAATCAGAAATCGAACGCTTGATCGCCGCTGTGCCAAAAGACGTGATCATTGTTCTCGACAGTGCTTATTCTGAATATATCCCCACGGAAGACAGCGCTTATACCGATGGCGCTGAATACGTTGAACGTCATGACAATGTCGTTATGCTGCGCACTTTTTCCAAAATGTTTGGGCTTGGCTCCTTGCGGTTGGGATGGGGGTATTTCCCTTTGCCGATTCGTGATGTGCTGGCCTCGATCCGGGGGCCGTTTAGCGTCAACGCGGCGGCGGCAACGGTGGGCGCGGCGGCGGTGCGCGATCGCGACTTTTTTGACCGAAGCCTTGCCCATAACAATCTGTGGTTGCCGCGCATTCAAGACTCGATTAATCAAGCGGGTTTTCAGGCTTTGCCTACACGCGCCAATTTCTTTTTGATTCGCTTTGCTGATCCCGAAGAAGCACAAACCGCCCATGGGTTTATGGCCGAACGAGGGATTCAATTGCGCAAAATGGTTCCCTATGGCCTGCCCGATTGCCTGCGGATGTCTTTGGGCAATGAAGAAGAAATGGAAATCACCGCCGCGGCCTTCAAAGATTTGGCCACCAGTTTATCAAGAAAGTCTTCGTGATGCCGGTGCCGATTTACAACACCATCACGGTTATTGGCCTTGGCTTGATCGGCTCATCGGTCATCCGCGCGGCGCAATCGCAAGGCTTGGCGAAACAGATTACCGCCTATGATCGTGATCAGGCGGTGCGGGATTGCGCCAAGCGGATTGGTTTGGGCGACCGGGTCACCGACACGCTTGAAGAAGCGGTGGCGGACGCCGATCTGGTGCTGATGGCGGTGCCCGTTGGCGCCATGGCCTCCGTGGCGGAAGCCATCGCCCCTGCCTTAAAACAAGGCGCGGTCATCGCCGATACAGGCTCGACCAAAACATCGGTCATCCGTGATGTCGCGCCGCATCTGCCCGATCATTGCCAATTCTTGCCCTCGCATCCCATCGCCGGCACGGAATATTCAGGGCCGGAAGCCGGCTTTGCGACGCTGTTTAAGGATCGCTATTGGATCATCATACCCGATGGGGTTGATGATGAGGCTGTCTCCGCTTTTTGCCAGTTCCTTGAAGGAATGGGCGCGATTGTCGAAGCCATGAGCGCGGAATATCACGACCGCGTCTTGGCCATCACCTCGCATCTCCCCCATTTGATCGCCTATACGATTGTCGGCACGGCTTTTGATTTTGAACAGCAGATTCGCAATGACGTGATTCGCTTTTCCGCGTCTGGTTTTCGGGATTTCACCCGCATTGCCGCGTCTGATCCCGTGATGTGGCGTGATGTCTTTATCAATAACGCCGATGCGGTGCTGGAAATGCTGGGGCGGTTCAACGAAGACCTGACCTATCTGCAACGGGCGATTCGCTGGAAAGAAGCCGATAAGCTTGAAGATTTATTCAGCCGCACCCGCGATATCCGCGCCAAGATCAAAGATATTGGCCAATTGGATTAAGCCCAGAACACCGATCGCCATTGGCTGGCGTGATATTTGAGCATTTCCTGCATTAGAAATTGGACGCGTTGCGGTGTCATCCACCATTGCGTCTGGCCATTGCTGTCCAGTTGTAGGGATGGCGTCGCGACAGCATGGGGAATGATCTGACGTTGCGGCATATGCTGATGGAACAGCACCAAGGCTCTTGGCATATGATAATCGGCGGTCACCAAAATGAGGGTTTGCAAATGATGACGGTTGGCCCAATCATCGGCTTCTTTGGCGTTGCCAATGGTATCCACCGCTTGATCGAGATCAACACAGCAAATCACCGATTGCCGGAACAAGGCTTCGTTCCCCTCAGTTTCAGCGGCAATGGTGCGGATGATATCAGCCTTGCTGACGCCATGACCCGTGCCTGAAATCAGCATCCGTTCAGCAACGCCCTCTGTCATTAAGGCAAGCCCAGCTTCAATGCGGCCACCGCTGCCCGTCGCCACCACAATCCCCGTCCTTGGCTCAATCTCAGCCGTGACATCAGGCTGGTGAGCCGTCGAGAGGCGTATGCGATGGGCAAAATGCTGAGTCATAACCAGAAGCAAACCAATCGTGATCAGCGCCAAGGATAGAAGCGTTTTTTTCATGGGATGAGCATACATCATTAGAATGATCTTGTAATGTCATCATCAGTGGCGAAGTGCCGCGATCTTGGTATAGTAGGGGTGTTCATAAGGTTGGATGAAGGATGGGGGCATGCTGCTGACCTGCGCGAAATGCGAGACGATTTTCAAAATTGACGCCGGAGCGATTCCCAAGGAAGGGCGGCGGGTGCGCTGCACGATTTGCGATCATGTCTGGGCGGCGGAACCTCGGCATTTATCCGTCCCACCCGTAAAAAACGAATCATCAGGGCAAGCGCTCTTGATCGGCATCTTAGCGCTCCTCATTCTTTTTTCTGGCCTGAGCGTCTCGCGTCACACCATCACCGCGATTGCGCCTGGTTTGATCCCAATTTATCACCGCCTCGGGATGGAGATTTCATCCAACCTTCAGGCGGTGGAAGTGCAGGGGCTCAAGGCTGAGCGGCAACGCAATATGATCCATTTGTCGGGCGATGCGATGAACACCAGTTCTTGGCCGATCCACGCGCCTGATTTGCGGGTGGTGGTCAGCAACGCCTTTGGTCATAGCCTTCAGGACGAGATCATCAGCCTCAAGGAAGGGGTCATCGCCTCCAAAGAGGCGGCGCGTTTTGCCCATCAATTGACGCTTGAGATGAATTTGGCCGATGATGTGATCACGGAAATCACCGTCACCCCCATCCAGAAACGCGTCGCTTTACCGTAAATCGTCAGGGATAGTATCGAGGGCGATCAAATCCGCCACGCTTTGCCGAGGGGAAACGAGATGCGCTTTGCCGTTGATGACCAAAACTTCGGCGGCAGGTGGCCGAGTGTTGTAACTTGATCGCATCACCGCGCCATAAGCGCCCGCGGACATCACCGCCAAAAGATCGCCGTCGGTAAGCCTCGGCATCATGCGGTTCAGCCCCAAATAATCGCCCGTCTCGCAAACTGGCCCGACAATATCAAGAGGTTCTTCAGGCGTGTTCAAATCCGCCACGGTTTCGATGCGGTGATAGGCTTCATAGAGCGTTGGGCGGATCAGGTCATTCATCGCGCCATCGACAATGGCAAATTGCTTCGACGGCGCTTTTTTGGTGTAGATCACGCGGGTCAATAACGCGCCCGCCTCGGCAATGATCCAACGGCCTGGCTCAAAACCAAGGCGATATTGCCGATTGCCAAACAGCCGGGTAATCAAATCCCCAAAGCCGTTGATATCCGCAGGTTGCCCGGTGGTGTAATCAACGCCAAGACCGCCGCCAAGATCAAGCCCCGGCACGTCAAGCCCTTCATCGCGCAAGGTTTCGGCCAAGTCCAACAGATTGACCCATGCGTTTTCAAACGGCTCCAGCGTCATGATTTGCGAGCCAATATGCACCGCCAGCCCAGCGGGGGTGATGACTTGGCTTTCTGCCATGCGCCGGTAAAGGGGCAGGCAATCCTCCATGCTGATGCCAAATTTAGTGTCGCTTTTGCCCGTTGCGATTTTGGCATGGGTTTTGGCGTCAACATCGGGATTGACGCGCAGCGCCACCCGGCAATGATGGCCATGGGCTTCGGCCAAACGAATGATGGCGTCAACTTCCGCTGGGGATTCGGCGTTGATTTGCCCGATCCCAGCCTCAAACGCCGCCAGCAATTCCGCATCGGTTTTGCCGACGCCAGAAAAAATAATCTTTTCCGGCGCGATCCCAGCCGCCAGCGCGCGTTGCATTTCGCCGCCGGAGACGATATCCGCCCCCGCCCCAAGCCGAGCCAGCAAACGCAACACCGCCATGTTGGAATTGGCTTTTAGGGCAAAATGAATATGGCCATCGGCGCCCGCCACCGCCTCATGAAAGCGGGTATAGGCGGCGGTGATCGCGTCCGCCGAATAAACGTAAAGCGGCGTGCCAAATTCAGCGGCGATATCTTCAAGGGGGAGGCCGTCGACATGAAGCCGATTGTGGTCGCGGGTAAATCCAGACATGACCGGCTCTAATACGCGCTGGTTTCAGCGGCAGGCGTTTCCGACGGGCGATAAGGCTCACCTTTTTTTCCGCAAGCGCTGAGGCCAGCGACCAAAATCAGGCCAAGCACCACCATGGTCATCAGCCGTAACCGATGATGGCGCGGTGTTATAAAGAGCGTCCACTGAGCCATGTTTGCCTCCTTGATGGGCTTACTTTAAGGGCTGATGGTTAAAGATCAAATCGTTTTCGCGCATCCGCCACCGCCAGCGCCACATTTTCAGGCGCGGTGCCGCCAAGGCTGGTGCGCGAGGCGACCGAATGATCGACCGTCAACACGTCAAAAACATCCTTGGTGATTTCCGGCAAAACCGATTGCATATCCGCAAGAGACAATTGATCAAGACGGCAGGCTTTCTTTTCCGCTAGCGCGACAATCGCCCCCGTGGCGTGATGGGCATTGCGGAACGGCAAGTTCAAGACCCGCACCATCCAATCCGCCAGATCAGTCGCGGTGGCAAAGCCATGCATCAACGCCTCCCGCATCGCGTCAGGCTGGAAGGTCAGGTCACGCATCATGCCCGTGGTGGCGGCCAGCGCGATCATCAAATGTTCCGCCGCGTCAAAGACCGGCTCTTTGTCTTCCTGCAAATCCTTGCCATAGGTCATGGGCAGGCCTTTCAGGATGGTCATGAGCGTGATCAGACTGCCGGTGATGCGCCCCGGCTTTGCCCGCACCAATTCCGCCGCATCGGGGTTGCGCTTTTGCGGCATGATCGATGATCCTGTTGAAAATTCATCGGACAGGGTGATAAAGCCAAACCGATCCGATGACCACAACACCAATTCTTCGGCAAGCCGCGACAAATGAATCGCTGTTAGGCTGGCGGCGAATAAAAATTCAACCGCAAAATCTCGATCAGAAACCGCGTCCATGGAATTGCGCATCGGCCGATCAAAACCAAGGGCTTCTGCCGTCATCTTGCGATCAATGGGAAAAGACGTCCCCG
>CAJXME010000034.1 GCA_913056245.1 uncultured Alphaproteobacteria bacterium
TAGATCATGCATGGAGCGGCCGCCAATTTTCCCCTTCAGCCCATGTTCAGCCGCTTGCATTCGTGCCGCCGCCACATCAGCAGCCGTCAAGCCTTCTGCCAATTCAGCCGCTTCATCCAGCGCTTCTTCGTCATAGAGCAGCCCCGTCCAAAGCGCGGGCAGAGCGCAAATCATATTCCAAGGCCCACCATCGGCGCCGCGCATTTCAAGATATTGCTTGAGCCGCACTTCCGGGAAGGCGGTGGTGACGTGATCCGCCCAATCGGCCATGGTTGGCAATTGGCCTTCATAGCCCGGCAATTGGCCTGCCATGAAATCACGGAAAGACAAGCCCGCAACATCGACATAATCATCGCCGTGATGGAGAAAATACATCGGCACATCAAGGATATAATCGACCCATTGTTCATAGCCGAAACCATCGTCAAAAACGCAAGACGGCACCCCGCAACGGGCGTTATCGGTGTCGGTCCAAGCCCGCGCCCGGGTGGATAAAAGCCCGCTCGGCTTCCCTTCATAAAAAGGCGAATTGGCAAAAATCGCTGTCGCCACCGGCTGAAGAGCAAGCGAGGTGCGGAATTTTTTGACCATATCGGCTTCGCTAGCGTAATCGAGATTGACTTGGATGGTCGAGGTGCGAAGCATCATATCAAGCCCCAATGTGCCAACCTTCGGCATATGGTTGCGCATGATGCGATACCGTCCCTTCGGCATCCACGGAATATCATCACGCGACCACAGCGGATCATGGCCAAGGCCAATCATCCCCAGCCCCAATGTCGCGCAGACATCCTGCATCAACCGAAGATGCGCACCAGTTTCCGCGCAAGTCTGATGCAAATTTTCCAAGGGCGCGCCAGAGAGTTCAAACTGCCCCCCCGGTTCTAAGGTCAAAGACCCGCCTTGATTGTCCTTGACGCCAATGATCTTACCCGCTTCCATGATCGGCGTGCCGTCAAGACGCTGGCAAAGGCCGGTCAGCAAGGCTTCGATGCCGCTTTCGCCTTCATAGGCCGGGCGTTTGAACGTGTCGAGATGGAACAGAAACTTTTCGTGTTCCGTGCCAATACGCCATTCGGATTTCGGCGATTGGCCTTCCTCAAGCCAGCGAATAAGGTCAGCCTTGCCGCTGATCAGAGGGCTATTTGCGTCAGCCATTATGACTCCTTCCAGTCTCCAGCAAATCCTTGCCAAAGCGCTAGCGCCGCCAGCATGGCTGTATCGGCGCGTAAAATATTCCGCCCCAGTGACACTGGGACAACCCCGTCAAGAGCCATGATCGCTTGGCGTTCCCGCGGCGAAAACCCGCCTTCGGGGCCAATCAAAATGGCAACATCGCCTGAAATACCGGCGACTTGATAGGCAAAGTCATGCTGGGCTGATCCGGCACAATCTTCGTCACAGAAAATGATATGGCGATTTTTAGGCCAATCTTCAAGCAAATCCAGCAGCGGGCGCGGCGATAAAATTTCCGGCAAGGTCGTGCGGCCAGTTTGTTCCGCGGCTTCAATAGCATTGGCCAAGAGGCGATCGGTATTGACGCGGTTGACTTGCGTGTAATCGGTCATCATCGGTTGCAGGATGCCAACGCCTAATTCCGTTGCTTTTTCCGCGATAAAATCGATGCGGGCTTTCTTGATCGGCGCAAAACCAAGCATCAGTGTTGGCATCGGGTCTTGAGGGCGGGTTTGGTGATGGCAGATCAAGACGGTTTTTTTGCGATCCGCGGCCTCGATCGTGGTGAGATATTCACCATCCTTGCCGTTGAAGACCAGCACCTCTTGCCCCGCCTGATAACGCAGAACATTGATCAGGTAATGCGATTGCTCACGATCAAGGGTTAGCGCAGCATTCGCGCCAAGGGGCGTATCACAAAATAGACGTTGACGTGTTTCAAGAGCCATGGGGCATGATTACTCCCCTCACCCCCATGGCGCAAGACCTAACGACCCTTGCGCCTACGAAAGACCCCATGAAAGACCATGCGAAAGACTCTTGCCAGTGACCCGCAATTGCCGTTAGTCATGAAGGATGGTTTCAACAAGCGACATCAAAACGACAGGCTGGATCAGGCATCTGCCGCCGCTGGGGCAAGCGCTGGCGCAATTGGCGCGGTTTGATCGCCCCATCGGCTGGTGGCTTTTGCTGCTCCCGGGATGGCAAGCGATCATCTTAGCGGGCATCACTCAAGACGCGCCTCTATCGCAGGTTCTCCATCTGATGGTTCTGTTTTTGGTGGGGGCTATCGTCATGCGCGGCGCGGGTTGCGTCATCAACGATCTCTGGGATCGTGACCTTGATCGCGCCGTCGCCCGCACCCGCGACCGCCCTTTGGCGTCAGGGCAAGTCAGCGTCAAAACCGCTTTCGGTTTTCTCGCCGGTCTTGCGGTCATTGGCGTCTTGGTGCTGATCCAATTGCCTCTTAAAGCCATGATCGTGGGGATCGCGTCTCTGCCGTTGATCGTCGTTTATCCCTTGGCCAAGCGGTTCACCGGCTTGCCGCAAATAGTGCTGGCCTTGACTTTCAGTTGGGGCGCCTTGCTGGGCTGGGCCTCCTTGGATCAATGGCCGAGCCTGCCTGCCTTTCTGCTTTACGCGGCAAGCGCGTTATGGGTTTTTGGGTATGACACGATCTACGCCATCCAAGACATGGCCGATGATGCCAGTGTTGGGATCAAATCCTCGGCGCTGACGCTGGGGCGATCCTTGCCGATGGTGGTGGCGCTGACCTATGGGGGCATGGTGCTGATGCTGCTCGTCATGGCGCTGATCATGCCCTTGGGCTGGGCTTATCTCGGAGGACTCGCCGGGCTTGCCCTTCATTTGAGCCAACAAATTCGGCGCATTGACGGCCATCATCCCGCTTTGGCTGGCGCGATCTTCCGCAGCAATCGCGATGCGGGGTTAATCCTCGTCGCGGGGCTGATGGCGGAATATTTGATGCGCTAAGTTTTCCTGGATATCAAATCAGAGACCGGAAGGATCAAAGGTAACGGTCGATGTCTTTGGCCTTAGCGGTCACCACTTGCCATGGCACTTCCCCCAGCGCGATGCCATCGGCGGCGAGCATATCCATAATCTTGAGCCGATTGGTTTTGTCTTGGCGCAAATGCTCCAGCCAATCATCCAGCACCATATGGTCATAACCCGTGCGGGATTTGACGTGATCCAGCATCTCCCCCTGATCCATCGCGCGAAACCGGCGGCCTTCGGCGGGGATCAGGGCATGAGCCACAGGGGCTTGATCCAGCGCCATCATCGGCGATCGCGATTGATAGCCATAAACAGGCTGGTTGAAGACCGGCGCGTCTTGGCGGTTGCCGTGATCGATCATCCCTTCATCCAGCCGCACAAAATCATAGGCGACACCAAGCGCTTCGGTCGCATGCATATGATCCAATTGATCGTCATCGAGCCAAGCGATGTTGAGCGTCACCACCGTCCCGGGGCTGGGGAAAGCCGTGGCGGGCACGGCGCAATAATAGGACATGGTGGCGGCATAGACGATATCGCAATCATGGAGTTTCGCGCTGGTCACGGGCAACGTCGCGCGAGGGCCAAATTTACGGCGCAATTGCAAGGGCGCTCGGTTCGAGCCAACGGAAAGAACGGGGGTTCGGTTTTGGCATTCGTCTTCGGTGATGCCTTGGGGGCATAGGACGGGCAAGCCGTCGCGCATCCAGAAATCGCCTTCTGGCGCGGGGTAAGGATAGCCCTTGGCCTGACCATTCGGCGTGATCTGACCATCAGCGTCATGATCGGGAAACCATTCGGAGGGAAGATCAATCATCAGAGCCGCTTACCATCACACGCGCTTGGCTAAACCAAAGATAGCGTTTCTTCCAAGCCGAGCGCGATGTTGAGATTCTGCACCGCCGCGCCTGACGCGCCCTTGCCCAAATTATCAAGCCGCGCAACCAATAACGGCTGATCCGCATTGCCAAGCACATGAATTTCCAAATCATTGCTGCCCGCTAAAGCATCCGCCGCCAGATACCCTTGGGGGGTTAAGCCTTCGCCTTGGTCAAGGCCGCAGACCCGAACGAAACGCTCACCGTCATAATGCGCCGCCAGAACATGATGGAGGGCGTGGCGATCGACACCGCCGTTGATCATCGACGGCAAAAGCGGCAATTGCACCACCATGCCGCAAGGGAAATCCCCCACCATCGGCGAAAACATGGGCTTGGTCGTCAAGCCTGCGTGCATCATGACTTCGGGAATATGCTTATGGGCCAGCGATAAAGCGTAATGGAAATGCTTTGGCCCTTCGTTGTTTTCCATATACTCGATCAGGGCCTTGCCGCCGCCGGTATAACCGCTGATGGCATTGACGCTGAGCGCGGTGTCTGGCGTCATGATCTTGGCATCAATCAGCGGTCGGATCAGCGCGATCATAGCGGTGGCATAACACCCCACATTGGCGATTAATCGACTTTGGGCGACCTCTTGGCGTTGCCCTGGGGCTAATTCCGGAAAACCATAAGCCCAGCCTGACGTGACGCGATGCGCCGTAGACGCGTCGATGATCTTGCAATCCAGCCCTTCGGCCAAAGCCACAGCCTCGCGCGCCGCGTCATCGGGCAAACATAGGATGACCGCATCGGCTGCCGCCATTAAAGATTGCCGCGCCTTGGCGTCTTTGCGGTCTTCTGGCGCGATGGTCAGAACTTGGATTTCGGGATGCGCATCCAGCCGTTCCCGCACTTGTAAGCCCGTGGTTCCCGCTTCGCCATCGATAAAAACGTGATAACTCATACGCTTTTCTACCCGCCGATCTAAAAACCAGCAAGATGAATATTCAGCGGTGAAATTTTGACTGGCTTAAGGTTGTACTTTTGGCCTTGAAACGCTATGTCAATCCTATGACTGATTTTGCACGTTTAATGGATATGCTGCTTGATCGCGCTCGCGCAGCCGGCGCCGATGCAGCCGATGGTATTGTGGTGGGCGGACATGGCCATTCGGTCTCCGTTCGCATGGGCGAAGTGGAAGCGATCGAACGATCCGAAGACCATGATATTGGCCTTCGGGTGTTTGTTGGTCATCGCAACGCCAGCATTTCGACCAGCCGCTTGGATGAAGACACCATCACCAATTTGGCGGAACGCGCCGTGGCGATGGCAAAACTTGCCCCTGAAGACCCTTACGCGATGCTGGCCGATGCCGAATTGCTGGCGCGCGACATCCCCGCTTTGGATATTTTTGACCCCAGCACCCCCAGCGCCGATGACCTGAAAGCCGCCGCCATGACCGCCGAAGACGCCGCGCGAAGCGTCAAAGGCATCACCAATTCCGAAGGCAGCAGCGCTTCCCATGGATCGGTGAAAATCATGATGGCCACCAGCAATGGGTTCTCCGGCCAATATGAGCGAAGCAGTTTTGGCATTTCCGCCATGGTGCTGTCGGAAAAAAATGGCGTCATGGAACGCGATTATGATTATACCGCCGCGGTTTATCAGGCTGATCTTGATGACCCCGCCAAGGTGGGTCGCAGCGCCGGCGAGCGCACCATGCAGCGTCTTGGCGCCACCCGCCCACCGACAGGCGCCTTTCCTGTGATTTACGATGCCCGCGTGTCGCGGTCAATTTCCGGTCACATTGCGTCCGCCATCAATGGCGCGGCGATTGCCCGCGGCACCAGTTTCCTCAAAGACAAAATGGGGGAAGCCATCGCCGCCAGTGGCGTGACCCTCGTCGATGACCCGCTTCGCCCACGCGGCATGGGATCATCATCCTTTGATGGCGAAGGCTTGGCTCGCCAGCGTCGGGTGATGGTCGATCAAGGCGTTCTCAAAGGCTGGTTCCTTGATTTGGCCTCCGCCAAGCAATTGGGGCTTGAGCCAACCGGCAATGCTGGACGCGGCGTTGGTTCGCCGCCCTCGCCCGGCACCAGCAATTGGATCATGGAAGCCGGCACGCTCAGCCGTGATGACCTAATCGAAGAGATCGAAGAAGGGTTTCTGGTGACGGAAATGATCGGCTCATCGGTCAGCCTGGTCACCGGTGATTACAGCCGCGGCGCCTCTGGTTTCTGGATCAAAAACGGCAAGATCAGCCACCCTGTGACGGAAGCGACCATCGCGGGCAATCTCAACGATATGTTAAAGCGGATCACGCCTGCGGATGATCTTGACCTGACCAAATCCACCGCCGCGCCAAGTTTGCGGATTGACGGCATGATGGTCGCCGGCGGATCATGAGTTTCAGCGAAGCCGATCACCCAAGACGAGGCGTTCAGGATTGGATTGACCTGATGCTCAAAGATCATGGGTTTTTGCGATTGGCTTGGCACAACCGCCATGAGATACGCCCCGGCGTCTGGCGATCCAATCAACCCGCGCCTTGGGATATCCGCAAAGCGGCTGATCTTGGCATTAAAACGATCATCAATTTGCGCGGGCCCCGCGCCGATGGCGGCTGGCGGCTGGAAAAGCAGGCCTGCGATAATGCTGGCCTTCGGTTGGTGGATTTCACGGTGCGGTCACGGGCGGTGCCGGATTATGACGTTCTGGCGGGGGCGGATGCTCTCTTTCGCCAAGTGGAAAAGCCGTTTTTAATGCATTGCAAATCGGGTGCTGATCGCGCGGGGATTATGGCGGCGCTTTATCTGTTGTTGATTGAGAACGCGTCTGTGGACGACGCGCTCGAGATGCTCTCGCTCAAATACCTGCATGTCAAACAAGCCAAAACAGGGCTGTTGGATGCGTTTATTGACGCCTATCGCCCGGCGCAAGACGCGGGCCTATCGATGCTGGATTGGGCCAAACATGATCTTGACCCTGATGCCATTCAGCAGAATTTCATGACCAAAGGTTGGGCGACGCGCTTGGTCGATGATATCCTCAAGCGGGAATAATCACGCGCTGAAATGTTGAAGCGCGCAAAGTTTTGCGTAAAGCCCGTCTTTTTTCATGAGGCTGGCGTGATGGCCTGTCTCAACAATTTTACCACCATCCATCACGAGGATTTGATCGGCGTTCTGAACCGTCGCCAAGCGATGCGCCACCACCAAGGTCGTGCGTCCCACGGAAAGCCGCGCCAAGGCCTCTTGAATCTGTTGTTCCGAAGACGCATCAAGCGCGCTGGTCGCTTCATCCAAAAGTAGGATCGGTGCGTTTTTCAGCATGGCACGGGCAATCGCGATGCGCTGCTTTTGGCCGCCGGATAAACGCGATCCCGCCTCACCCACAAGGGTATCATAGCCTTGCGGTTGGGCGGTGATAAAGTCATGGGCGGCGGCATCACGGGCGGCGGCTTCCACCTCTTCATCCGTGGCATCAAGGCGGCCAAGGCGAATGTTGTTGCGGATCGTGTCGTTGAACAGCACCGCGTCTTGGCTGACCAGCGCCATCATCCCCCGCAGATCATCAAGGCGAAATTCTTTGATATCAACGCCATCGATTTGGATCGCCCCTGATTGGCGATCCATCAAACGCGGCAAGAGGTTGATCACCGTCGTCTTGCCCGCGCCGCTTGGCCCAACCAAGGCAAGGGTATCGCCAGGCTTAGCGGTAAGGCCGACATCACTCAACGCCGCGACATCGCCATATTGAAAAGAGACCTTATCAAACGTCACTTGCCCTTTGATTTTGGGCAAAGGCTGAGGTTTCTCAGGGTTTGAAATTGTCGGGCTGGTTTCCAGCAGGGCAAAAATACGATTAAGCGCGGCGGCGGATTCTTCCACAATCGCGTTGAGCGTACCCAAGCCGCGCACGGGCTGCACCAACATCAAGAGCGCGGCGATGAACCCTGCGACATCGCCGACTTGCATATGGCCATTAACAACGCGCCAGCCAGCAACCGCGATCACGCCAGCCACCGCCAGCCCGCCCAAGACTTCCAAGATGGGGTCAATGCGGGCGCGCCCCAATTCAAGCCGCAAGATGCGGTTAAACAAACCGTCAAAAGCCTTGTTCAAACGTGAGGTTTCATGATCCTCAAGCCCATAAGCGCGCACCATGCGGCTGCCTTGCAAGGTTTCGTTCATCATCGCCGTGACATCAGCCATGTCTTCTTGCAAATGCGACGATTGCTTGCGTTGGCGTTTGCCAATGGAAATGATCGGCCGCATCGCCAAAGGGTAAACCCCCAGCACGATTACCGTCAGCAACCAATCAAACCAAATCATCGTCGCCACCATGGCGATGATGGTCAAAGCATCGCGGATCAGGTTATTGGCCAACCGTTTGATGGCTTCGCGCACCACCAAGACGTCGTTCATCACCCGGCTGATAAACTCGCCCGTGGGCGCGGCCAGAATTTGCGCCAAATCCGCATGGATCAAATGCGACGCCATGGCTTTCTGGATCGAGGTGGTGACCGCTAAGGCAATCGACGTGACTTGCCGCACCTGAAAATACATCGATAAGCCTTTGACCAGCGTGATGGTGATGATCAAGGGGGGGATTTGCCAGATCAAATCAGCATCCGCCGCGCCAAGGGCGTCAAACACATAGCGGATCAGCATGGGATAAGCCGCCGAGGTGGCGGAACCCAAGGCCATCAGCAGAAACGCGATCATAAGAGCTGATTTCCGCGACGCGATCCAATCTCG
>CAJXME010000035.1 GCA_913056245.1 uncultured Alphaproteobacteria bacterium
GTGGTAAGGGCGATGCAATCGAATAGCAATGCAATGATGGGCAAGCGGCTCTATGAAGAACGCCAGCCCGATATTGGGAGCAAGACCATGAAAACTTTGCGAATGATTTCTCTTTTTGCCCTGCTGATGATGGTGGGGTTTGTTTCGATTGGCGGCGGTCAGCCTGCGCTGGCGCAAACCGGTGGTGAAGTGCCTGGCCAAACGCTCGGGCTGAACTCCGATGCTGATCTTTGGCGGTATATTCGTCAAGGCAACACGGGCAATACCCAAATGAAGAATGAACTGGCCGCGGTGATGATTCAATCGGAAGGCGATAATTGGCGCGCGGTGCGCAATGGGCCGATTTCGGTTTATGGCGCTGGCGGCGTGATCGGGATCATCGTTTTGCTGGCGGCGTTTTACAGCTGGCGCGGCCGCATCATGATTGATGCGGGCCCGTCGGGCAAAACCATTGAACGTTTTGGCTCGCTCGATCGGTTCTCGCATTGGTTGATGGCGGGGTCATTTGTGGTCTTGGCGTTGACGGGTTTGAATTTGCTCTATGGCCGTTATGTGCTGCTGCCGGTGATTGGCCCGGAAGCCTTTAGCGCGATCACAACCGCAGGCAAATACGCCCATAACTACCTGTCTTTTGCTTTTATGATTGGGCTGGCCTTGTCCTTCTTGCTCTGGGTTAAGCATAATATCCCCAGCAAAATTGATCTCGATTGGTTGAAAGCCGGTGGCGGCATTTTCTCCAAAGGCGTCCATCCGCCGGCGCGGAAATTTAACGCCGGTCAGAAGATGATTTTCTGGATTGTCATGATCGGTGGCCTGTCTGTTTCCATGAGCGGCATCGCCTTGATGTTCCCGTTCCAGACCGCGATGTTTGCCAAAACCTTTGGCTTGCTGAATGTGGTTGGGTTTGATCTGCCGACCCAACTGACGGCGCTGCAAGAACAGCAGTTGAACCAATTGTGGCATGCGATTGTTTCACTGGTGCTGATGACCATCATCATCGCCCATATCTATATTGGCTCTGTTGGGATGGAAGGCGCGCTTGACGCCATGAATTCCGGTAAAGTTGACCGCAATTGGGCCAAAGAACACCATAACCTCTGGGTGAAAGAAGTCGACGCGGCGGGAAAATCCGGAAAGAAAACGGCACCTGCCGAATAACGCAATGATAAAATCGGGCGTCATCTCCATGAGTTGACGCCCTTTTTCCGTAAATCGAAGAGCAAAAACCAGTCACGGCAAAAATAGCATGGAGCAAGGCATGTTTCTGCCATCAGCAACGGGGATCAGCAAAAACCATGGGACGGCTTTGCCGCGACTGGCTGGGCAGGTTTTTGGTCAAGTCAAACGCGTGATGCTGATGGTGCTGACCATGGCCAGCGCTCTTCTTGGGCTTTCTCAGGCAGAGGCTTTTGAAACCTTCACCGCCCATGGCGGGCCGGTCAAAGGGCTTGCGCTGTCGCCGAATGGCGAGTTGATGGTCAGCGCCAGTTTTGATTATTCGGCGGTGCTGTGGTCGGTGCCAAGTTATGAAGAAAAACTCACGCTTTTAGGACATGACGCGGCGCTGAATGTGGCGCGGTTTTCGCCTGATGGGCGGTGGCTCGCCACAGGCGGTGATGATTATCAAATTCTGCTTTGGGATGTGGCGCGGCTTTTGATTGAAGGCGATGGTGCTGAGCCTGTGATCATCAAAGCGCATCTAGGCAAGGTGGTTGGCCTGAATTTCTCCAAAGACAGCCAATATCTGGTTTCGTCCAGTTGGGATGGATCGGCGCGGATTTGGGATGTGGAGAAAACCCTCGATCTCGCGGCAAAAGGCGGCGCGGCTGAAGAGGGGTTGATCATGGCGCTCGAAGGTCATGATGGCCCTGTTAATGCCAGCCAATTTTCCGATGATGGGCAATATCTCTATACCGCTGGCTATGATGGCTTTATTCATTATTGGCGTCTTGCCGATCAGATGCTGTTGCGGTCGGTGATCAAAAACGGTTGGGGCGTCAATGTCATGCATGTCGATGAAGCCAAGGGCGTCATGGCCTATGGGTCAACCGATGGCGCTATGGTGATCCATGACATCAAGAACGATCAGGAATTGTTGCGGATGGGCGATGATCGGGTGCCGGTTTTATCCATCACGGTCAGCCCTAATCAAGCGCAAATTGGATTTGGAAACGCCAAAGGCATCGTCAAAATCGTCGATATGGCCAGCATGAGTCTCTTGCGCAATTTCAAAGCGGCGAATGGGCCGGTCTGGACGCTTTTATTGATGCAGGAAGAGGGCGATATGGTGATCGGCAGTCTCGATGATCACATCACAAAATGGCAAATCACGGAATTCCCGCCGCATATCCTGATCACCCCTGGGCCGGATCGCCGGTTCCACCCCACGGAAGGGCTGAGCAATGGCGAGCGGCAATTCGCCCGCAAATGTTCGATTTGCCACACCTTAAAGCCTGACGGCAAACGCCGGGCAGGGCCAAGTCTCTATCAAGTCTTTGGTCGCAAAGCCGGCACGTTAGAAGGCTATTCTTATTCTGAGGCGTTGCTCAATTCTTCCATCATTTGGTCGCGGGAAACCATCGCGCAACTCTTTACCGATGGGCCTGATGTTGTGACGCCGGGGACAAAAATGCCCATCCAGCGGATGAAAAATCAGCAAGATCGTGACGATTTGATCGACTATCTTGAAGAAAACACGCAATAAGACATATAATAAGTAATTGGAACGGAGATGATCATGAAGATGTTTCTAATAAGTTCTGCGGTGGCGATCGCCTTTGCGGTATGTGCATATTTTATTCTGACCACCATGGGGATGGATTCCGCTTCCGTCTATTCCGGCAGCGCCGTCAGGCTGTGAGGACTACCTCCGTCTTTCGCGTCATCATTGCAGCACTGATCCTGCTGGTTGGTTTTGGCCATTCGCTGGCTTTGGCGGAGCATGGCCCCCAAACCTTTGCTCAATCCGGCGCATCCGTGGTGAAAGTTCTGCCGACTTGGCCGGGGTATGATCGCCCGGGCTTTGGTGCGCCTGCTGGAATAGCGCCAGAAGGAAGCGGGGTTTTCCTATCCCCAAACCTCACAAGCGAAAAGACCCGCTATATCATCACCTCTGCTCATGTGGTGGGGAAGGCCACCCGCATCGAAGTGGTTGACCACACTGGCCAGCGTGGGGATGCGCGTTTGGTGGGACTTGATGCCAATTCCGATATCGCTCTTCTTGAAGTGCAAGATTTCACTGGGTCTTCCATTCAGATCACCGCTAGGCAGTCGCCCTTGATTGGCAGTCATGTCTGCGCCTTGGGCAATCCCTTTGGGCTGGGGAACAGCCTGTCTTGCGGGGTGGTATCGGCGATAAACCGCAAGGCGGGGTTTCAGCCGATCGAAGATTTTATTCAAACCGATGCCGCGGTGAACCCCGGCATGTCGGGGGGCGCTTTGGTCGACGCGAAGGGGCATTTGCTCGGCATGATCAACGCCATTTACACCAAAGAAGCGGATATTGACGCCGGCGTCAATTTTGCCATCTCAACGGATTTGCTCTTGGATGTGCTGAAGACCTTATCGCCAGAATTTTGCCGATCGGTTGACGCCTCGTCCTTATTGTCGCCTTGCGATTAGAGCGCCAAGAAAAACCTTTTCAGTCGTCGCCCTGCCGGTGATAAACTAAATCCCAGTGGTTGATGTTGAGGAGGGGGATATGGCGTCGCTTGCGACCATACCGCTTGAAAAATTACCGGTTATTTCCGTCGATCTGGAAACCACAGGCCTTCGCCCCAAGCAAGATCGGATTGTGCAAATCGGCGCCAGCGATCCTTGGGATGAAGAGATTCGCCTTGATGAACTGGTCAATCCCGGGGTGCCGATCCCGCCGTCCAGCACGGCCATTCACCATATTGATGATGCGCGTGTTGAGGGGGCGGAAGCCCTGCCGCTGATATTGCCGCGATTGAAAGCGGTGATCGGGCAAAAGGTCATCATTGGGTTTAATATTGGTTTTGATCTTGCGGTGCTGAACAACGAAGCCGAACGCCATGGCTTGGAATGGGATTGGTCAGCGGCGCTTTGTTTGCGGCAATTGGGGACGATTGCTCTCGGCGCTGAAACCATGTTGGTGATGGGTGATCTTGACGCTTTGGCGGGGCATTACGGGATTTCGGTGGTTGATCGCCACACGGCCTTGGGCGACGCGCTGATCACGGGGCGGATTTATCGCGCGATGTTGCCTGATCTGAAAAAGCGGGGGATCATCACGCTGGCGGATGCGTTGCGGGCTTTATCATCTTTGGATGATGTGCGGATGGCGGCGGCGCGCGCGGGCTGGGGTGATATCGCCGCAAGCCTTGGCCAACCGATGCTAAATAAAGCGATTGAACGCATTGATCCTTACCCGTATCGCCACCGTATTGGTGAGATGATGTTGAAACCGCCGGTCATTATGCCGCCTGAGGCGACGATTTCCGAAGCCGCCACCAAAATGCAAAAAGATAAAATCGATTGCGTCTTCATCGGGGCGTCGGATCAAGACGTCATCGGGATTGTGTCTGAACGTGACCTTGTTCACACCATGGCGCTGTCCTTGAAAGACGTGCCTCACGCCCGCACCATTCCGCTTGAAAAAGTCATGTCGAGTCCGGTGATCACGGTGAGCGAACGGGATTTCATGCATGTGGCGCTAGGACGGATCAGCCGTCTTGATATCCGTCATCTTGGCGTGGTGGATGATGGGGGGCGTTTCGTGGGGTGGATTTCCACCCGTGAATTAATCCGCCAGCGGTCGACCTCTGCCATGGTGATCGGCGATCAATTGGGCAGCGCAACGTCAGGACAAGATATGGCCAATGCGCTCAACGCTTTGCCGATGCTGGCCAATTCCTTGCTGTCTGATGGCGTCAATAGCCAAGACATTGCGGCGGTGATTAGCGGTCAATACCGTTCGGCCTTAAGCCGCGCGGCGGCCTTGGCGGAGGATCAATTGCGCGATCAAGGGCGTGCGCCACCTCGCCCCTATGCGGTTCTCGTCTTGGGTTCCGCGGGACGAGGCGAGAGTCTTTTGGCAGCCGATCAGGATCACGCCATCATCTATGGCGATGACAGCGCGACGAGCGTAGATCAAGATCAGCACGCGGTCGAAGATTATTTCCTCACCCTTGGGGGGGTGATCGCGGATCATTTGGATGAGGCGGGGATACCTTATTGCCAAGGCAAGGTTATGTCGAGCGAGAAGAAATGGTGCCGATCGCGCACCGGCTGGCGGCAGGCGATTTCATCATGGGTTAAACAAGGCCGCCCTGACGATTTGCTCAGCGTTGATATTTTCTTTGATTGCGAGGCGGTCTATGGCGACTTGGCGATTGCCCAAGATTTGTTTCATGCCATGCAGAGCAAAGCCATTCGGCGTCCTGATTTTCTCAAACAACTGGCGGGGAATATTGGCAATCACCACGCCGGCACGACGTTTTTTGGCGGCATCAAAACCGAAGAGGGGCGGTATAACATCAAGCAATATTTGCTGCTGCCGCTGATCGAAACCTTGCGGGTTTTGGCGATTTCACGAGGGATTGGCGCGCGGTCGAGCGCGGCGCGAGCCGCCGCCCTGCATCAGACCGGCACCGTGCCTTCGGAAGTCCCGCAATTGGCCGAAGATATCCATTTCTGCTTGAAACTGGTGTTGCGGCAACAAATCGCTGATATCGCCTCGGGCCTTTTGCCAAACACCAAGATTGAACTTGATTTGATGAACAGCACGGAAAAACAACTGCTCAAATCCATCCGTGGTCGCGTTGGCCTGTTGCCCGATATCTTGCAAGATTGCTTGTTTTAACTTGCGCCTGATCGCTTTATGCTGGTGGCGCTGAATTGATTTCGGCAAACCCCAAGAAAGACCTGTTATGCCGATAGCATCAACCCCAACCGATCAACACGCCTCCCCCTCTCAACCAAGTTTGGGCTATGTGGTGCTGATCGCGTTCACCATTTCCACGGTGGCGCTGGCGACCGATGTGATGCTGCCGGCGATGAGCCTGATCGGTCACCATTTCGCGCTGCAGAATATGAACGACACGCAATATGTGGTCTCGACCTTCTTTGCTGGCTTTGCGATTGGGCAATTGGTGGTGGGGCCATTATCCGACAGTTTTGGCCGCCGTCCCGTGATCATCTGGGGATATGTTTTATTCTTGATGGGATGCGCGCTCTCGATCTTGGCTTCGAGTTGGGCGATGATGTTGATCGGCCGTGTTCTTCAAGGTTTAGGGGCATCCGCGCCTCGGATCGTTGCGGTGGCGATTGTTCGTGATGAATATAAAGGCCGCATCATGGCGCGGATTATGTCAGTGGTGATGGCGGTGTTTATTATTGTGCCGGCCTTATCCCCCGCCCTTGGCCAAGCCATGATTTACTTCGGCGGGTGGCGCGCCGCGTTCTTAGGCTTGGTGATGGTTGCCTTGCCGACGATGCTGTGGTTTATGGCGCGGATGCCTGAAACCCTTCATCAAGATCGCCGTCGACCGTTTTCGATTTCCTCGATCTTGAAGGGATTGGTGGTGATCATCAACACAAGAGTGACCCTCGGCTATACCTGCGCGAGTGGATTGGCCTTTGGCCTATTCCTTGGTTATCTCAGCACCGCCCAGCAAATTTTCCAGACCACCTATCTCACGGGGGATTATTTTGCCCTTTATTTTGGGCTGGCGGCATTATCCATTGGCAGCGCTTCCTTCTTTAATTCGCGATTGGTGATGTGGCTGGGGATGCGGCGGTTGAGCCGCATGGCCGTGATTGGCTTGAGCCTATGGTCAGGCGGGTTCTTGATCTTAATGACGCAATCCTTGGGCGGCATGCCGTCATTATTAATCTTCATGATCTGGCTTTTGGCCGCGTTTTTCTGCATTGGCATCATGTTTGGGAATCTGATGGCGCTGGCCATGGAACCTTTGGGGGATTTCGCGGGGTTGGGTTCGGCCTTTGTGGGGGCATTATCAACGATGATTTCACTGCCTTTAGGCTGGATGATCAGCGACGCTTATGACGGGACGGTTTACGCCTTGGTCACAGGGTTTACTGTCCTTGCCATCGCCGCGTGGCTGGTGATGGTCTGGACAGATTGGGGGCATGAGGTTAAACCTTCATGATGACCTTTTTCGTGACCCATTCTGTTTTTCATCAACATTTGCGCCGATTAACCCTTGCGGGATTTGTTATGTTCGTGGCGGCGATGCCCGTTGCTCTTACCTCCCCAACATTGGCGAATGCCAGTGAAGACGTCGTGGAAGCGATGGGCGAATATCTGATGTTTCAAGATTACCTCTCAGGGGTGATCCGACCAGAGCAAATCGATCAATCCATCTTTGAGGCGGTGGTGTTTATCGACACCCGCACGAGCGATCAATTTGAGGCGGGTTCGATCCCCGGGGCTCTTCATATCGAATGGCGTGAGGTCATCGAACGCATCGATGAAATCCCTCAAGACCAGAAAACGATTTTATTCTGCAATACAGGGGTGTTGTCAGCGCAAGCGGTTTTCGCCCTGCGCGTGGCAGGATTTGAAAACGTGCTGGTCTTGCAGGGCGGCTATCAAGGCTGGCAAGAAAACGCCGCCTATAAACCTTAAAATAACAGGCTAAATTGGGGTTGGCGTGGCGTTAAAAGCAGGGGCGTTTAAGCACGCCTCCACCCCGCCAAATTCGGCAATTTTCTGCCGCTGATCCGCAAAGGCCAATTGATTAATAGCGTCAGGGTCACAAATCTCAAGCAATCGACGCCGCCCTTCTTTCAGCGCGTCTTGATGAATGGGTAGGCTGGATTGCGCCAGATCATGGTTCTCTTCGGGATCATCCTCGAGATTGAACAATTGCGGCGCGTATCCAGCATAGGCAATGACTTTCCAAGACGACCACACCACCATGAAGAATCCGGTATTGGCGCCGCCATCGTGATATTCGCTGAACAGCGTGCGGTCATGATCAGGCGGCTGATTGACGGTGGTGATCAAATTATGCCCCGGCCAATCTGGGGGAGGGGTTAATCCCGCCCATGCCAGTGCTGTTGCGGGAATATCCAGAAGATGAGCCGGGTCTTTGCGGTATTGCCCTTGGGGAATTCCTTTGCCCGCAATGATCATCGGCACGGCGACAGAGCCTTCATACATGGCCATTTTCGTCCAAAAGCCATGATCGCCCAGCAATAGGACGATGGTGTTTTCCCCTGCTTCCAGACGATCGAGCGCATCCAATACGCGTCCGATCTGGGCATCCACATAGCTCACGCAGGCATAGTAGCCATGTCTGAGATGCTGTGCCTGATCAAACGAAACGGCCTCATTTCCAGGAACCCCTTGATAACCTCCTAATTCCATCTGTTTGGAGTAGGTCCAAGGAAACACTTCGCTTGGAGCCATACACTCTTCTCCCAAGGCAAATGCGGCAGACTCATGCATGTCCCAATATTTTTTGGGGGCATTGAACGGGAGATGGGGCTTGAAAAAGC
>CAJXME010000036.1 GCA_913056245.1 uncultured Alphaproteobacteria bacterium
TATTGCCCTTGCCGACATGGATATTGTCACGCTTTTGTTCACCGACCGTGGTCTCCCATTTCACGTCACGACCGCCCGGCATATAGTCATGGCAAATGAACATTCGGGTGTCATCGGGCAAGGTGAAAATTTTCTGGATCGACTGATAAAGCGTCCGCGCATCACCGCCAGGGAAATCGGCGCGCGCACTGCCGCCATCGGGCATGAAGAGCGTATCGCCAACAAAGACCGCATCGCCGATGACATGCGCCATACAAGCGGGGGTATGGCCAGGCGTATGCAGGACTTTGGCGTCAATCGATCCCACTTGATAGGTGTCGCCATCGGCAAGCAGCATATCAAACTGACTGCCATCACGTTCAAATTCAGTGCCGGCGTTAAAGACTTTGCCAAAGATATTCTGCACCACCGTGATCTCTTTCGAGATCATGATCTTGCCGCCAAGTTTTTCTTGGATGTAAGGGGCGGCGGAAAGATGGTCGGCATGAACATGGGTTTCGATCAACCAATCCAAGGTCAGCCCCTGATCAGTGATATCGCCAATAATCTCATCCGCTTGAGCATAAGAAATCGTTCCTGACGGATAATCAAAGTTCAGCACCGAATCAACCACCGCGCATTTTTTAGTGGCGGGATCAGTGACCAAATAACTCACCGTATTGGTGGGAGCGTCAAAATACGCTTTAATTTCAGGGATGTTCTTTGTTTCCGTTGACATTGCCTTCACCTCAAAAGTTCTATTTGCAATATAAGTATATACTTATATATAATATACAAGTTTACAGGTCAATAATAAAGTTATATAAAAAATGTATCTTTAAGAAAGGCTCTCCATGCGGCTCACTCAATATTCCAATTACTCGCTCCGGACATTAATGTACGCCAACCTGAACAGCGACCGGCTTTGCCAATGCCAAGAGGTTGCCGATGCGTTCAATATTTCAAAAGCGCATCTGGTCAAATGCGTGCATCAATTGGGGCAATGGGGATTCTTAAAAAGCGTCCGTGGGCGCAATGGCGGCTTCCGCTTGGCCAAGCCTGCGGATCAGATTTCCGTCGGTGCGGTGATTCGCAAAACCGAAGACACGCTTGAATTGGTCGAATGCTTTAACAGCGCCACCAACACCTGCCCCTTGATCAGCCAATGCAAACTCAACGCGACCTTAATGAAAGCCATGAACAGTTTTATGGCTGAAATGGATAAGGTGACGATCGCCGATATCACATCCAATCAGAAGCAATTGCTTGATTTGCTGAAACCCTGATCAGCGCCAGTCGCCGGCTTTAACCGCCGCTTCAACCGCGTCAATGTCATCTTGGGATAACCCGTAATCTTCGGCGGCGGATTGCGCCGAGATATACCCCCGCGCCAGATCACGCTTAACCAAATTCGGGTCACGGTCAGCGGGGTCGCCATAACCCGCGCCACCGGGAAAAGCCATCATCACTTTGCGGCCATGGGGAACAAATTGCTTGCCCTTAACGCGCATGGCGGTGCCGTCATCTTGAGCGATGGTGGTCGGCGCGCCCGCCTGACCGCCTCGCCGCCCCCGCGCCGGATGAGCGCCGCGATCAAACATCGCTTGCAGATCAAACTCATGCCCTTCAAGAGCGCCCACTTCCATAAACTGGCCAAGCCCGCCTCGGGTTTTGCCAGCCCCGCCGCTATCAGGCCGCAATTCTTTTCGCCAAATGATCACTGGGCCTGCGTTTTCAGTGGCTTCGATCGGCATGGTCATGACGCCCGATGGGAAAGCGGTGGCGTTGAGGCCATCGTGATTTGGCCTTGCACCTGAGCCGCCAGAATTAAAGGTTAGAACTTCGGAACGCCGCGCATGGGAAGGCGCAGGCGCATCGGTGCGCGGCCGAACGCTCATTTGGAAATTGCACAAGCAGCCCGCGCCTTCAGCGGGCACCAATCCCGGGACAATTTTATCAAAGGCATCGAACACCGTGTCAGGCACAAAATGCCCCACAATATGCCGCAACGCCACTGGCGCGGGATGCAGGGCATGAACGATCGTGTTCTCTTCGGCGATAATTTCAAATGGCGCAAGGCTCGCCGCGTTATTGGGTATCTCCGGCGCAATCGCAACCTTCAGCGCGTAACAAGCATAGGCTTTGGTATAGACCAAGGGGCAATTGATGCCTTTTGGATCGACCCCAGACGTGCCGGTGAAATCACTGATGATTTTATCGTCCTCTATCGAAATTTTGACCTTCAAGGTGATGGGGGTGTCAAAACCATCGACGGTCATCTCCCCCGTGGCTTCGGTTTTCGGCAGAGCATTGATCCGCTCAAGGGTGGCCTCACGGGAATGATCGAGAATAAACCGAGCAATATCATCCAGAGTAGCGAGGTCAAATTCGACCATCATATCGATCAAGCGGCGGTGGCCGATCTCATTGCAAGTCGCCAAAGCGTAAATATCACCGATCAATTGATCCGGCTCACGAACATTGCCGCGAATAATCTTGATTAATGTGCCGTCGACATCACCGCGCTCGGCAAATTTCATGATGGGGATATAAAGCCCTTCTTCATAAACGCTTTGGGCATCGGCGCCAAAACCGCGCCCGCCGATATCGACAATATGCGCTGTGCAAGCAAAGAACCCCACCAGCACCCCTTGATGAAACGACGGCGTCACCATGGTGATATCGTGCAAATGCCCCGTGCCTTCCCAAGGGTCATTGGTGATATAAACATCGCCTTCGAACATATTTTGGCGACCGATGCGGCGGATAAAATGCGCCACCGCATCCGCCATGGCGTTGACATGCCCCGGCGTGCCCGTCACCGCCTGCGCCAACATTTGGCCATGGGTATCATAGACCCCCGCCGACAGATCACCGGCTTCACGAACGGAAGTGGAAAACGCCGTCCGAACCAGCGCTTGCGCTTGCTCTTCGACAATCGAAATCAGCCTATTCCACATCACCTGATTGGCAACGGTTGATGGTTTCTTGCTCATCCGGCGTCTCCTTTGACAATCACATCAATGCAACCATCGGGCTGACAAATGGCCATGCGGCTGGTGGGCACGATAATCGTGGTTTCGGCTTCCGTAATCGCGGCTGGCCCTTGAGCATATTGCCCCACAGCCATGGCATCACGATGGACAATCGCGGCATCCACAAAAGCCGCCTGATTGGGATCAAAGACAGGGCGCGAACCCATCGCTTCTGCCGCCGCGCCTCCAGCCGCCACATCGATGGGGTCGACCTTTTCTGGCGGCGTTGTCGCATTGACCGACCAGACGGTAATCTCGATATCCATCCCCGCCACAGGCCGCCCAAAAAGTTTTGTGTAATCTTCTTCAAACCGCGCCTCGAATGTCGCGACATCTGGCGACATGGCTTGGGCTTCGGTCAATTCAATCGGAATCTCCCAGCCTTGACCTTTGTATCGCATATAGACTTTGAACTCATGCAGGATGGGGCTGGTGGCGTCGCAAGACCGCACAAAGGCGGTGGCTTCGTCTTTTAACGCCGATAATAAATCTTTGACCGGCGCGGGGTCAAAATCACTCAATTTGACATAAACCGAACGATTGGCCTCAAAACTATAGGGCGCGCGCAGAAACCCGATCGCGGAACCGACCCCTGCCCCCGGCGGCACCAACAAACGCTCAACGCCGAGTTTTTCACAAAGCCTGCCCGCGTGAAGCGGCGCCGCCCCGCCAAAGGCGATCATCGTATATTGGCTGAGGTCTTCGCCATTTTCCACCGCGTGAACCCGCGCGGCATTGGCCATGTTTTCATCGACCACTTCCGCAAGGCCAAAAGCGGCTTCCACCGAATCCATCGCCAGCGTCTCGCCGATATGGCGATCAAGCGCTTGCCGAGATTCTTCTGGATGCAGTTGGATTGATCCTCCGGCAAAATTTTCAGGGTCAAGTTTACCCATAATCAAATCCGCATCGGTGACCGCCGGCCGATCCCCGCCGCGGCCATAACAAGCGGGGCCCGGCTCAGAACCCGCGCTTTCAGGGCCAACCCTGATTTGGCGCATACTATCGACCTGCGCGAGGGAACCGCCGCCCGCGCCAATCTCAACCATATCGATCACGGGGATGGAAATAGGCATCCCAGAGCCTTTCTTAAAGCGATAGGTGCGCGCCACTTCAAAGACGCGCGAGGTTTTCGGCGTTTTGTTTTTGATCAAACAAATCTTCGCCGTCGTCCCCCCCATGTCAAAACTCAAGACTTTATCGAGATTGTATCGCGACGCGATGTGAGCGGCAAAAACCGCTCCGCCCGCCGGACCAGATTCCACCAGCCGCACCGGGAATTCCGCCGCGCTCTCTAATGAAATAATGCCGCCGCCGGAATGCATCAGGAAGATTTGCCCTTCAACGCCCTCATCGCGGATACGCCCTTCCAGCCGCCCCAAATAAGACGCCATCAAGGGCTTGATGTAAGCGTTGGCGACAACGGTATTAAACCGCTCATATTCACGCATCTGGGGGCTGACTTCCGAAGAAATGGAAATCGACAGATGCGGCAATTTTTCGGCCACCCGCTCGCGCACCATCCGTTCATGATCTGGGAAGAGATAAGCATGGATCAGGCCAATCGCAACGGAATCATACCCCGCTTCCGCGATGCGCTCGATCACCTGATCGACTTCGTCCAGATCAAGGGGGATCATCACGTCACCGCGAGCATTGACTCGTTCGGTGACGGTGAAGCGCGCTTGTCTTGGCAAAAGCGGTTCTGGCAAATTCAGGTTAAGGTCATATTGCTCAAACCGGCTTTCCGTTCGCATTTCGATCACGTCACGGAAACCAGATGTGGTGATGAGCGCGGTTTTAGCCCCCCGGCGTTCGATCAACGCGTTGGTCGCCAATGTGGTGCCATGGATCACTTGGCTGATGACCGACGCACTTACCCCAGCTTTGGCGCAAACTTGATGCATACCGTCAATGATCGCGTCTTCCGGCGCGGCATAGGTGGTCAGGACTTTGGTGGAAAACCGATCACCGCCAATTTCCAACACCACATCCGTAAACGTGCCGCCAATATCAACCCCTAATCGCGCGTGATGTTCTGCCATAATCGATCCTTCATTGCCATGACCCTTTAACCTACCGCTAGTCATGCGCAATATCTAATCTTAGTTTCGTTTTGAGGTGAAAAACTCTATAAAATGACCGTTATTTCAAAGCCATGCAAATGGCATCATAAGGGTGACGCTGGCTGATTTTGCCATCAAAGGCAAAGATATCGAGCATGGCGTTATACCCCGCGTCACTGATCGCCATGTCTTCAGGCCAGCACCCCATTTCTTGATAAGCACGGATGCATTGCGTCAAAACCGCTTCATCAATTTGCGGGAATAGTGATTTTTCGGCGGCGGCAATATCAGCGGCAGGGGTTGTCGCCATATAATGACGGGTGCGCGCATATGCCCGGCAGAACGCCTGCCCCTCATCGCTGTTCAGCCAATCGGGCATCGCCGCCAAACTCGAAAAAGCACAAGCCCCCACCATCGGCCCTAACGCCGCCACCACATGACCAACACCATCGGCTTCCAGTTGTTGAGGGGCAGGCCCTTGCTGGTGAATATATTGGCCTTGCCCTTGGCGGTAAGCGGCATCCATTTCCTTGGCGTTGCCGGCATCGATCATATTGATCTTTGCGATATCAATGCCCGCGTTATGGCACGCGTATTTGAACATCGTCATCGGCTGACCGCCATGATGCACCAATACATCCGCGCCTTCCAAAGACGACCATGAAAAATCCGGATCAGCATCGCGACCCGTGATAAAAAACCCATCCATATTATTGATCAAGGCAAAATGCCGGGCTTGCGGCTGATGGCCTTTTTCCAAAGACGCAAAGCCCTGACTGATCGTGGATTGCACCACTTGCGCGCTGCCATCTTCCAACGCCTTTAGCGCCGACACCCCTGGCTCTGCGACGCTCCATTCATAATCAAACCCTTCTTCGGCCAGAAATCCGCCCGTCATGGTCGAAATCAAAGGCGAATAAAACGCCGAGAATAACGTGAATTGAAGATGAATTTTCGCCATAAGAGAACGCCTTTTACTGTGTTGATATCGCTTATACCCCATCCCACCATCTTTAATGGGCAAAGGCAAGCGGTGCGGGTTTATTGCGGCGCAAGCGGCAAACGATCCTTCACCAAACGCGACCAAAATTCAGCGCCGATGGGGAGCAAATCGTCATTAAAGTCATAATCCGCCGCATGAAGCGGTTGAGCATTCGGCCCGTCCTCGCCATTGCCAAGAAGAAAGAAACACCCCGGCACCGCCGCGCTGAAATGCGCAAAATCTTCGGAAAAACTCATGGGCGGGCGGTCACCAATCGTCGCAAGCCCCAAGGCTTTGCCGGTAGCGACCACAGCTTCGGTCGGCGCTTCGGCGTTGATGGCTTCGATGAATTCGGTGTTGAATTGCAGTTCAACCTCCACCGCATGGGTGGCGGCGATGCCATCAACAATTTGCTGCATAAATTTATTCACCGCTTGGCGGTCTTCAGGATGGCGGGCGCGGACATCGCCTTTCAAGATCGCCTGACCGGGCAAGACATTGCGCTGACCATCGGTGATAAACTCCGTGACCGACACCACCGCGCCACTGCTCGGCGGCATTTTGCGGGAAATGATCGTTTGCAAGGCCATGACCATTTCCGCCCCCACGGTGATCGCATCCACCCCTACATGCGGCATGGAAGCGTGACCACCTTTGCCCGTGATGCGGATTTCAAACAGGCTTTCGCTGGCGCAGATTTGCCCCACACGCGTTGACACTTGGCCGGTTGGCGCGCCGGGCAAATTATGGATGCCATAAACTTCATCAATCGGATGCTGAGTGAGCAAGCCTTCATCGATCATCGCCAAAGCGCCAAGCCCATGTTCTTCATTGGGCTGAAAAATAAAAACCACCGTGCCGTCAAATTCAGGAGAACCCGCCAGCAATTCAGCCGCACCAAGCAGCATCGTCGTGTGCCCATCATGACCGCAAGCGTGCATCACCCCCGGCGTGGTGGAAGCATAATCATGGCGGCTTTGTTCTTGGATGGGAAGCGCGTCCATATCCGCCCTTAAGCCAATGGCGCGATTGCCCTTGCCTGATTTGAGGATGCCCACCACGCCAACGCCTTCATGAACCTCAAGGCCAAGATCGCGCAGATGTTCAGCGACGATTGCCTTGGTGCGGGTTTCTTGAAATCCCAATTCTGGATGACGGTGGAGGTCACGGCGTAAAGCGATTAATTTTTCTGCAAAATCATCCATAGGTTAATGCTTACTCTACTGTTAAGCCGTATTGATGGGCGCTGTCTTCCAGCAATTGCCAGATGGACCCCGCAAAACTGCGCGGCACCAGCATATTAAACCCGTCCTCCCGGCGCCAGACCGTCACCCCTACATGATGCATCGCGCTGGAAGCGACTTGGTCATCGCCAAAATGACCCTGCCGCCAATCGATCGGCAAAAAATTCGACAGCAAATTTTCCGCCGCCGATCCTTTGATGGTGATCCACGTGCGGGCATGGGACAGATCAAGCACAGCGCCCGTCTCGGCATCCACCTCCGGCATATCCATCAGGGCTTGCGGCGTCACCAGCCACCATTTGAGCGGCTCGACTCTCAGCAAATTGATATCACCGCTGCGGTTGAGACGGCTGATCCCCGGCGTTGATTTGACGCCCGCGGCCTTGCTCGCCTGTTTGCCCATTTTGCTTATCGTTTCTGGCCAAGCGGCAAATTGCAGAACCGTCTTGACCGTCACTTCGCCGAGGATCACCCCCGCGTCACCCGTTGCGCCATATCGCCCTTTACGGTGATACGCGTTTAATGCTGATTGCAGATCAGTCATGCATCCGTTCTCCTTTTGGGTCGACCATATGCGGCGAGACAATCTCTACCTCTACGTCTTGGCCGCGCAAGGGATCACTGGCCATCACCCGCCGCTCTTGCCAAGATTGATGCCCGCCCGCGATATAGCCCAGCCCAATCCAATGCCCCAGCGTCGGCGAATGCGTCACGGCGGTGATCCAGCCTTCGCCGAAACCTTGAATTTTGCCTCGCTGGAATAACAGCGCGCCGGCTTTGAATTTCTGGCCGCGATCTTTGGGGAAAATCCCCACCAATTGCGGGCGATCGGGTCGTTGCAAATCCGGCCGCTGGCGCAAGGCGCTTCCAATGAACGGTTTTTTACGCGACACCATTTTGCCCAGCCCCGCGTCATCAATCGTCACCCGGCCATCGAGTTCCGCCCCCGTCACATGCCCCTTTTCGATCCGCAGGGCGCCGAGCGCTTCGAGACCATAGAGGCAGCCTCCTCTTTTTTCAGCGGCTTGCCAGAGCAAGTCCATAGCCGCCTCACCCAAATCGGCAGGCGCGTATAGTTCATAGGCCAATTCCCCAGAAAAACTGATGCGGGCGATGCGGCATTCGCCGCCGCCTTTCAGCATTGCTTTCGTGACCCCCATAACGGGCAAGGCTTCCGACG
>CAJXME010000037.1 GCA_913056245.1 uncultured Alphaproteobacteria bacterium
AATGAACATGGATACACCACACCAAGAGGACATGAGTTCAAGAACACTCATGTCTTTTCTATTTTGAAAAAGAAGAAGGTGAGGGATGAACGCCAGAATAAGCGTTATGAGTTGGATATAGGTAAGTTATCAATGGTTCTGTTGGACAAAAGTCCAGAATAACTAAGCGGTTACCATCTAGGTTCAATCAAATGATTAACGCTAAACATCAGTTTCCATTTCATACATGGTCCAATTAGTTTTTGTTGCAACTTTATCATAGAGAGAGCGGGCACGATAATTATCATCCCTCGTAATCCAGCGGATTTTTGCCCAGTTCTCTTTTTTGCCAATAGATTTCAATTCATCCAATAATAGTCTCGCGGCGTTACTGCCTCTTTCTTGGGGTTTTACCACCAAATCATCCAGAAAACCCAAGTTTACACCCCTCAACGGACTTGGCATTGCCCTGAAGTGTGCTAGACCAATTAACTCGCCGCTGCTCTCTGCAACAATACCCGTCAATGGATGTTGAGTATCCATCAACCAATCCCAAGTCGTTGCAATGCCATCATCAGTAAATTCAGTCTGGTAATGATCAGCGTAATAACGATATACATCCAACCAAGAATTAAAATCAGACTTGTCTAATTTACGAATAAATATCATTTTGTTAACCTTCAAAAACACCAATAAATATCTAGCATATTGTCTATGTTTCTCTGATTTACAAAGATTATTTGAGTATTGAAACTAATATTAATACCGTTTGGCATTTCAACTTCTGATGAGTTTGGGTGACCAGCGTCGCAACTTGCCTATAACTGTGACCGTGGAGTAGTTCCCAACGGACGCACTTTGTTGAAGGTTATTTGTGTTGCACAGTTACTTTCAGAGCATCTCACCTTTGGTATTCACACTATTCTGATTACCAAGAATCACTGCACCATCTAATCAAGACAATGCATGATTCAGGCATAGGTTATCGTAGGATTGCCTACTGGTTGAATGAACATGGATACACCACACCAAGAGGACATGAGTTCAAGAACACTCATGTCTTTTCTATTTTGAAAAAGAAGAAATTGCGTGACAAAAGATTGAATAATATCAATAAATTTAGAATAGAAAATATGCATTTAATCATGCTAGAGACACCCATGATTTTGGAAAATAAAAATGAAAACTTATGAAACAATGCCAGAAGATCTTCCACGACCGATTGATGATGGCGCATGTGATCATTTGATTGGAATGAAATTGCCTGACATTGATTTACTGGCGACAGACGGTTCAGTTGTGAATTTATCAACGCAAAAAAGAAAGACGGTGGTTTACTGTTATCCAATGACAGGGAAACCAGGCATTCCATTGCCAGAAGGTTGGGACGAAATTCCAGGCGCCAGAGGTTGCACGCCTCAGAGTTGTTCATTTAGAGATCATCATTCTGAGTTGTCCGCTTTAGGTGCAGATGTTTTTGGTTTGAGCGCGCAGGACACCGAATATCAGAGAGAGATGGTGGAACGACTTCACCTTCCATTTTTGGTTCTGAGTGATGCTAACTTCAAATTTTGTGAGTTGATGAGACTTCCAACTTTTGAAGTAAGCGGTATGCGCTTATTAAAGCGAGTAACAATGATTGCCGAGAACAACTCGGTGGTAGGCGTTCATTATCCTATTTTCCCAAGTGATTCAGATGCTAAATGGGTAATTGATCAACTATCACATGGTGTTTAGATGGTGACCAGCGCCGCAACTTGCCTATAACTGTGACAGTGGAATAACCTTCCGCCCACTTACTGCTTCATCACCAGCCTCAAGCGTTGACGCGATCTCCCAAAGCCGCAAGCAGGCTTTGTCTTAAATCAGCCTCGTCTTTGACGTCATGGCCGGTGAAAATCAAAAACGCATCGACGCCCTGATAAAAGAACAACTCAAAGCCGGAAATAAATTGCGCGCCTTTGCTTTCCGCCAAACGTTTGAATGGCGTGTCCACGGGTTGATAAACCGCGTCAAACGCCCATTCAAAATCAGCAGGGAAAGCGTCTTCGGGCAGGGGTAGGCCGCCATATCCAACCATACCCGCAGGGGTGCAATTGATCACCGCGTCGCATGGCGGGATGGATTGAGCATCAATGGCCGACGCTATGCCATTGGCTTGGCTTGGGGTGAGGGCGTTTAATTCATCGGAAAGACGTTGGGCTTTGGCGTGATCGTGATCAAGAATAGCCACCGATGACGCGCCCAATTCCAGTATGGCATAGGCGATGGATCGCCCCACGCCACCCGCGCCAATCAACAGCACATGACCCGCGGGTCGATCGCCCCTGACGGAGTGGTAACTTTTCAAAAACCCTGTGAAATCCGTGTTGTGTCCCGATGGCGTTTGGTCATTAAAACAGACGGTGTTCACCGATCCTAGTTTTGCAATCGACGGCTCTTTAACCGAGACATAAGGAAAAGCCTGCTCTTTATAGGGCAAGGTGATATTGACGCCATTAAAGCCTTCAGATTGAACATAATCAAAGGCTTGATCAAAATCGAAACTAAGGGTTTTGGGAATAATCAGATCATAGGTCAGGTTAAATCCATGCTGGGCGGCGGCAAGTTTATGCAACCGAGGCGCGCTTGATGACGCGATGTTATCGCCGATTAATCCAAGTTTAACGCTTTGCATCAGGGGTTAACTTTCTTTGATGAGGCCGAACAAGAGGGTGTTATTGCCCAAGGGTATTGGGCAGCCACAAGACCATCTCTGGGAATAAGATCATGACCATCAAGGCCGCCAGCAGAACCACCAAAAACGCCCAAATTTCACCGATGATTTCCGTGAGGGGGATTTTTGAAACCGCGCTGATCACAAACAACAGAATCCCATATGGCGGGGTGATCAACCCGATCATGGAATTGACCACGATCAACACGCCGAAATGCACCAAATCAATGCCGAGCGCGGTGCAGGTGGGAATGAACAAAGGCACAATCACCAAAATAATCACCGTCGCGTCCAACACGCATCCCAAGAGCAAGACCAGCACATTCACCAGCAATAGGAAGGCGAGGGGGCTAATCTCAACGCCAGCGAAAAGTGTTGAGATCATCTGAGGGATGTTTTCCTGAACCACCACATAGGTCAGGATCATCGAGGCGCCGATCACAAGCCCCACCGACGCGGCGGAGCGGGCGGATTCCACAAAGACGCCAACCAGTGTTTTGAACTTCAAGGCGCGGTATAACCCTTTGGCGACAATCAACGCGTATAAAGCGGCGATGGCGGCGGCTTCGGTGGGGGTGGTGATGCCTGAATAAATCCCCGTCAACAGAATAACCGGCATCAATAAAGCCGGTGTGGCTCTCGCCGTCACAATGGGCAATTCTCTTAACGGCACGGCATCTTCTTGGCCAAAATTGCGGCGACGTGAGATCAGCGCGTTCATCCCCATCAACACAGCCCCCATCAGCAAGCCGGGGACAATGCCAGCCAGAAAGAGACTGCCAATCGAGGTGTTGGAGACCAAAGCATAAAGCACCATCGGAATAGAAGGGGGGATGATCGGCCCGATGGTCGCTGTGGCGGCGGTGATGGCGGCGGCGTATCCCCGGGTGTAACGGCCATTTTTAACCATCATATCGATGATCAGTTTGCCAATCCCCGCGGCATCGGCGACGGCTGAGCCGGACATGCCGGAAAAAATTAGGCTTGCCACCACATTAACATGACCCAAACCGCCACGAAAACGCCCCACAAGGGCAACACAGAAATGAAGCAATCGGTCAGAGATTGACCCCGCGTTCATGATATTGGCGGAAACAATAAACAGCGGCACGGCCAAGAGCAGAAAACCATCAAACAGGCGTTGCACCATGGTTTCACCAGCAATCGCCAAATCTTGCCCTGAATAGCCGAGATAGACAATCACGCCCGTCAAAATGGCATAGGCCACGGGCATCCCGATCATGGCCGTGCCAAAAAGCGCAATGATTCCTAGAGTTAATTCAATGCTCACGACGCGTCCCCTTTGTCTTGATTGGGGGCGGTTTCAAGCGTGGTCATATCGTGATCATCATCAACACGCCCAGTCGCCAGCACGCGGTAACACCGAAACCCATAGCGAATAACCGTCGCCGCCATGAATAGGATGATCGGCGCGAAAAGCCATTTGATGGCAATTTTATCGCCGGTGATGGGGATGCGAAGCGTTTGAATTTTTTTCAAGCTCATCAGCATGCTGCCGAAAATCGCATCATAAGTGGGCGCCGCCGCGTAGAGCATGATGGCGATTAAAATGAGGCCTGTCGCCAAGGTAAAATATTTCCGCCATTGCGACGAAACCGCGCTGTAGAACACATCGAAAATGACGTGATCTCTATCGCGGACAACAAAAGAACAACCGATAAAAATCAACCACACCCAAAGCAGTGAGATCAAGTTCACCGTCCAACCAATCGGCACCAAGGAGGTCATCCAATCGGCGAGGCTTGGGATGGGCATCAGCCAAGCCAATTTCGGGGCGTAGCGTGTGAAAATTTGCAAAAGGAAAGTGATGAAGATCGCCGCCAAAATAGCGGCGGCGATCAGTTCGGCGATGCGGGTTATTCTTGAAACTAGTGTTTTAAGCATCAGAAATCCCCGCATCCCTCATATTAGGTCTTAGTTGCCAAGGGCGTTGATTTGTTCCAACACACCAGCTGGCCAAGTTTTGGCGACTTCACTGCCAACATATTGAGCCTGCACATGCTCACGGAAGGCTTTGAGGTCTGGGGTGTAAATTTCTACCCCTTGGCTGCGGATGAACTCAGCCAGTGAGTTTTCTTTGTCAAGTTGCTTGAGGCGACCATAGGCGGCGGCGGCATCAGCGGCGCGCTGAACCGTCATTTGCTGATCGGCGGACAAACTATCCCAAGTCTTCTTTGAAAACGCGATGTAGTTGAGGTCAACCAAATGCGAGGTCAAAGAAATCTGCTTGGTGACTTCATAAAACTTCTTGTCGACAACGGTCGGCAGAGGGTTGTCTTGGCCATCAACAGCGCCGGTAGAAAGAGCGGTATACACTTCGTTAAACGCCAGCGGTGTTGGTGATGCGCCGAGAGCCTTGCCCAAGAATTGCCAAGAATCCGTGCCCGGCATACGCAGGTTTACGCCCGCCAGATCAGCCGGGGTCATGACGTTCTTTTCGCTTCTTGGGAAACGTAAATTGACGTGACGACGACCCAAATACATGACGGAAAGAAGTTTCACGCCGAGTTCTTCTTCGGCTTTTTTCTTAAACGGTTCCATCAAGGGGTTGTTGAAGACCCGAACCTGATGGGCGGCGTCTTGATGCACATAACCGGTGGCGAAAATCGAAAACTCAGGGAAGAACTGAGCCAGTTCCTGAGCAGAAGCGATGGACATGGTAACGTTGCCGCGGCTAATGGCTTCCAATTCGGTGCCTTGCGCGAACAAAGAGCCGTTATAGCCGGCTTTGTAATCCGCAAAACCAGCAACCATTGGCGCGAAAACTTCACGCATCGCAACCGAACGCATATCGGTTTCTGATGCTGATGTGGCCAGCGTAAAGGTCATATCCGCGGCTTGGCTGGTCATTGCCGTGCCGCCAACCATGCTGATCGCCAAGGCGGCAGCCATTGCTGTTCTTCGGGTTATTTTAGTGATCATCATTAATCCTCCTAGATGATGCATCGGCCGTTAAAATTGCGCCGATTGGGTTAAATGAGGTTTGGTTGGCGGTGATTGATTAGAATCAGTCTTCAATCCTGCCAACCTAATTTTACCGTGTTGATCGGTAATCTGGATGGTTTGATTTGTTTCAGCGGCCTGCTGAATGGCCTCTATCACCGCTAAAGTGCGGAGGCCTTCACGCCCTGAAACAAGAGGTTGCGCTTGGCCATGGATGACCTCAGCAAAATGGTTGATTTGATTGATCAGAGGGTCTGACGCCTCATGAGCATTGCTGGATGCCGACATGGGCGCCCACCAATCACGCTTGCCCTCGTGTTTCCAAATCGTCAAATCGGGAATCGAAAGCGAGCCGTCACTGCCGCCGATTTGATAGGTGCTTTGCGCGGTGAAAGGGTAGGCGGGGTTCTCGCGCGAGGTGAATTCCCAACTCCAAGGCGAGGCGATGCTGTCAGACACCGTCACGGTTCCAATAGCGCCATTGGCAAATTTCAAAACCGCCGCCGCAAGGTCTTCGTTTTCATAGCCTCGAAGGGATGGCGTCGCGATCGCTTGAACATGGGTGATCTCACCGCAGAAATGGCGCAGCAGATCAATGTCATGGACGATATTAACGGAAATAGGGCCCGCGCCTTTTTGTTTTCGCCATGGGGCAATATCGAAATAATCATCAGGCTTGTAGAACCAGCATTTGGCATGAACCGCGCGCAGATCACCAATTTTCTGATCGCTCAGAATGGCTTTGGCTTTCTGAATAATTGGATTAAAGCGGCGGTGATGCCCCACCATCACGGGCGTGCCATTGGCGTCAGCGGCTTCCACCAGTTTTTCAGCATCGGTCAGATTGTCGGCAAGCGGCTTTTCAATCAAACAGGGGATGCCCGAGGCAACGCATTCCAAGCCTTGCTTGACGTGAAGATTGGTGGGGGTCGATAGGATAATGCCGTCAGGTTGGGCGGCGCGGAGCATGCTAGGCAAATCGGTATAGCACGACACGCCAAGCGCTTTGGCCTTTTCTTGCGCTTGGTCCGATGGGTCAACGACCGCGCATAATTCTACGCCATCACATAGGCCAATAGCCTCCGCATGACGCAGACCAATCAGTCCAAGGCCAGCAATCGCCAGACGTGTTGCGGTTCCTTTCGTCATGACTGGCCCTGTAGGCTCAATGATGATCTTTTATTTTTGCGCATATACTTTCCCTTCAGAACAAAGCCGATTGTTCTGCTTTCAAGAGCCTATTAGAAATTGCTGAATTTTGAAACTGTTAATCGGTGTTTCAAAGCGTTGCCCCGGCAATTTTAGCGCGATAATAGGTCGTGCCCTCGATGATCTTTTCAACAATCTCATCCAAAGCCCAATGTTTGGTTTGAATATCATCGGGAACCGCACGGCTGTAAATGGACTTAAACGTGCCTATTTTTTGATGATAAACTTTAGCCAATTTAGGGTATCCCAATGGTTCAGCATTGGCGGCGAGGGCCAAAAAGATGCTGATTTCCTTGGCGAGACCTGGGTGCGAAGAACCATGATCTTGCAACCAGCGGTATAAATCGGGGTGGAAATTGTTGAAAACACCGCAAAACCCACTCGCTCCGGCTTGCAAAGCATCATAGGCAATGGCCGCGTTGGCGTTGTTGATGGCCAATGAAGAGCCGTCAACAAGCGATAACCGCCTTTTGACTGTATTGAGATCGCATGACACGTCTTTCAAAAACACAAAACGAGGATCATCAGCAAGACCCCTGATGTCATCATCGGTTAAAAGACGCCGATAAGGCGCGGGGCATTCATACATGCCAAGGGGTAGATCGCTGGGGAGGGTTTTTGTGATGGCTGTTAAGTTTTGATCGAATGTCATCTTATTGGGGATTTCACCATCAAGGCGATTAGACACCATCACCAGACAATCGGGTTCGGTGCGGGCCATGGTGGTCAATTCGGTGATTTGGTCGTCAATTGCATCAGCGATGTGACCTGAAGCGATGACCGGCACTTTTCCCGCCACCGTCGTGATGGTGAAACGGGCTAAATCACGTCTTTCCGATAAGGAGAGATGCTGCATTTCCGACGATTGGCAAACGGCAAACAACGCTTCGGCGCCATGGTCGATATACCAATGAATCAGCGCCTCTAAGCCACCCCAATCAATGGCGCCTTGATCATCGAATGGGGTTAACATAACAGGCACAATGCCTTTGATTTTTGAATCCAATATGGCCCCCTAATTCCAAACAGCAAAGGTTACGTTTGGTGTGTATTGATTTTTCTGCGCTAGTCTAATTGAAGATCATCAAAAACGAAGTGCTAATTTAAATGTTGGTTATAACCCATGTTGATGGCAGGGCGTTGTTCATCACCCGCTTGGCATTAACAAGATCATTTCCGCGCGCGCGTAATTCGGCTTGCTCTTTAGGCATACCATGGTCAAGCCAGCGCTGGATCAATCGCTTTTCCAATTCCTCTTCTGGCACATCAAGCCAAAGACTGGCATCCCAATGCTGGGCCAAACTGGCCCAACCGGCTTCATCAAAGAGCAAGTAATTGCCTTCAAAAAGCAAAATTCGTGCGTCGTCAGGGACGATGCCGCCCTGAGGGATGACGCAATCCGCGGCGCGATCAAAACTAGGAAAGATGTTTGTTTTGCGCTGCTTCAAATCAACAATCAATCGCTTGAAGCCATCAAGGTCAAAGGTTTCTGGCGCGCCTTTAATATCTAAATTGCCATCTGCGATCAGTCGGTCATTATCAAAATGAAAACC
>CAJXME010000038.1 GCA_913056245.1 uncultured Alphaproteobacteria bacterium
CGGAATTGCTTTTCGCCGATATTGCCGTAATAGCCTTTCAGCTTTTGCTTGGCCATGAGCTGCACACCGTAATCGGTTGGCTTACGGCGGCGCTGACCATGCTGGCCGGGGCCATATTCACGGGCATTAACAGGAGACTTCGCGCGACCCCAGAGGTTCACGCCAAGACGACGATCGATTTTATGCTTAGACGAATGACGCTTATGGTCAGATTTCGGTGCCATTTCTGGACTCCATTTGCTGTTGTTTTTGCCCCGGTAGTGCCTCTATGGCCGGGTCAAAAGGCAAGGTGCAAGCACGATCCAAATGACCACTTTCCCGAGAATTGGTCTGGGTTTAGAGATTTTCGGCCTTAATGTCAAGCGTAACCGCCAAAAACGCCGCATTATTTCGAGGGTTTAACACTGCGCTTGATCGCTTTTACCATGCCATGAAGCGTGCTGATATCCTGCTCCGTCAAATCAGCACGGTTCAGCATCGCTTTGATGTTGCGCATGACGCCGGGCTGCATATCAGGCGTACCAAAAAAGCCGCCCTCCGCCAGAGTTTTTTCAAGGGCATCGAAAAAGAATTGCTTGTCTTGCGATGCGGCAGCTGGCCAAGGTGGCGGCGGATCAGCAGGCGCGTCCATCATCGCGGCCATGCGGCATTCCCAACCCATCAGCAAGACAGCTTGCGCCAAATTCAGCGAGGAAAAGGCAGGGTTTAGCGGCACGGTAATGATGATATCCGCCAGCGCAACCTCATCATTGTCCAAGCCAGATCGTTCGGCGCCGAACAACAAAGCCGTCCGACCGCCTTGGCTTTTATGTTCGATCAACCGCTGGGCGGCGTCACGGGGGGAAAGGATGGGTTTTGCCATGCCTCGCCGCCGTGCTGTGGTGGCGGCAATCAAGGTGAAGGGAGCGGCGGCATCACGAGTGGTGTCATAAATACCAGCTGTTTCCAAGAGGTCAGCCCCACCGGAAGCCATGGCCTCCGCCGCGGGATTAGGCCAGCCATCGCGCGGCGCCACCAAATGCAGGTTATTCAACCCGCAATTTTTCATGGCACGCGCGGACGCGCCGATATTTTCGCCCATTTGGGGGTGGGATAAGATCACCTCAGGCAGAAGGTTGACCCAATCGCCATCGGTTTCTGTCGTTCCTGAAAACGTCCCCGCCATTATTCCGCCGGCGCGGTCACGCCATCTTTGAAGAGTTTCCACGTCATGGCATCAGCCAAGGCCATCACCGACGCATCGATGATATTGGTGGATACCCCAACGGAGGTCCAATCATGGCCATCTTTGTCCCGGCATTCGATCAAGACGCGCGTGACGGCATCGGTGCCGCCTTGTTCGTTTGAACTTTGCAGAATACGCACTTTATAATCGACCAGTGAAACCCCAGACAATTGCGGATAAGCGCGGGTCAGCGCCTTACGGATCGCGGTATCTACAGCATTGACTGGCCCATTGCCCACCGCCGCTTCATGGAACGATTGTTGCCCCACTTTGACGGTGACCGTGGCTTCGGATTCCACCACCAATTTGCCTTTGGCGTTAAAGCGGCGTTCATCCATGACGCGAAAGCGGCCAATGACAAAATAATCCGGCACTTCACCAAGAGCGCGGCGCACCAGCATTTCCATACTGGCTTCAGCGGTATCAAAAGCCCAGCCGTTAAATTCTTTGTCTTTGACATCGCTGATCAGCGCATCCAAGCGGCTGTCATTTTTATCGACGGTGATGCCAAAATCTTCAAATCGAGCCAAGAAATTGGCCTTACCCGATTGATCGGAAACGATATATTCACGGGTATTGCCCACGGTTTCCGGGGGAACATGCTCGTAAGTGCGAGGGTCTTTTTGCGCCGCCGAGGCATGAAGCCCGCCTTTATGCGCAAAAGCCGCATCCCCTACATAAGGCGCGTGATGATTGGGCAAGCGATTGATGCGATCATCCAAAAGACGGGACAGCGCTTTTAGTTTGGTTAAACGCTCGACAGGGATGCCCGTTTCATAACCGTATTTCAGCATGAGATTGGGAATCAAGGTGATTAAATTGGCATTGCCGCAACGCTCACCAACACCATTGATTGTGCCTTGCACTTGCCGCGCGCCAGCGATCACCCCGGCGATGGAATTGGCCACCGCAAGCCCGCAATCGTTATGGCAATGGATGCCAATATTCGCCTCTGGCAATGCCGTTTTAACCGCCGTCACACCCGCGGCAATCTCTTCGGGCATGGCGCCGCCATTGGTGTCGCAAAGAACAATCCATTCCGCGCCGCCATCAAACGCGGCTTTCGCCGCGGCTAAAGCATAATCGGGGTTATTCTTAAAACCATCGAAGAAATGCTCGCAATCGAACATCGGCAAGCGGCCGCGTTCTTTGACCGCTTCGATGGATGAGGTGATCATCTCCAGATTTTCTTCAAGCGATACGCCAAGCGCGGTTTCCACATGGAAATCCCAAGTCTTGCCCACCAAGCAAGTGCTGTCGGTTTCCGCGTCCATTACGGCGACCAAACCCGGGTCATTCGAGGCCGAACGACCGCCACGACGCGTCATCCCAAAAGCAACGGATTTGGCGGATTTGAGTTTGGGGAAATCCTTGAAAAATTCATTATCCGTGGGGTTCGCGCCAGGCCAACCGCCTTCGATAAAGTCAATCCCCATCTCATCCAGCGCGCGGGCAATGGCAATCTTATCGGCAACGGAAAAATCAATGCCGCGGGTTTGCGCGCCATCACGAAGCGTTGTATCAAAGAGCCAGATGCGGTCACCAGCCATGGGTTTATCCTTTATGCGATCAACTTAATGAATGGGCATCTATAGCCCAGAAAAGGGAAAAGGGGAAGTCAGGCCTCAATCTTCGGTTAAATTCGCCGCCAAATCGTGCCATCAGGGCCATCTTCCAAGGCGATGCCTTGAGCCGTGAGTTCATCGCGGATGCGATCCGCTTCACCGTAATCCTTGCGCGCTTTCGCCTCATTGCGGGCAGCGATGGCGTCATTAATAGCCGCGTCATCATCTGCCGCATCCCCTTGAAACCAGGCCGATGACTCCGATAAAAGAAGCCCCATCATTTGCGCTGAGGCTTTGAGATTGGCCGCCGCTTTCGCATCCCCTTTATTGGCTTGCCGCGCCAATTCATGCAAGCGCGCCAGCGCGTTCGGCGTGTTCAGATCATCACCCAAAGCCGACAACATACCGTCATCAACTTTGCCATCCCCTTCTGCATTGGCCGATGCCCGATAAAGCGTATCAAGGGCCGATTTCGCTTCAGCCACGCCCGCCATGGAAAAATCAAGCGGCGCGCGATAATGGGCGGTCATCAAGGCATAGCGCATCGCTTCCCCGGGGTATTTCGCCAAGACATCCGCCACGCGCGTGAAATTGCCCAGCGATTTCGACATTTTCTCACCATCAACGGTGACATAGCCATTATGCATCCAATAACGCGCCATCATCGACGTGCCATGGGCGCAGCGGGATTGCGCGATCTCATTTTCATGATGGGGGAAAATCAAATCAAGTCCGCCGGCGTGAATATCAAATTCTTCTCCGAGATAGGCCGCGCTCATCGCTGAACATTCGATATGCCATCCCGGGCGCCCTCTCCCCCAAGGGCTTTCCCACCCGGGTTGATTGTCATCAGAAGGCTTCCATAGGACAAAATCCGCCGGCGCTTTTTTGAACGGCGTGACTTCGACCCGCGCCCCGGCGATCAACTCATCCAGACTGCGGCGCGACAATTGCCCATAATCGGCCATGCTATCGACCTGAAACAGCACATGACCTTCGGCTTCATAGGCATGGCCTTTTGTGATCAAGGCGGTGATCATCGTGATCATGGCGTCGATATGATCGGTCGCGCGCGGCTCAATATCCGGCGGCATCGCCCCAAGGGCGGCGCAGTCAACGTGAAAAGCCTTCGTGGTCTCTTCGGTCAATTGACGGATCGAGACCCCTTCTTCAGCGGCGCGGGCGTTGATCTTGTCATCGACATCAGTGATGTTGCGAACATAAGTGACCTTCGGGAAATGATGGCGCAGCACCCGCACCAGCACGTCAAACAGCACCACTGGCCGCGCATTACCCACATGAATGCGATCATAAACCGTGGGCCCGCAGGCATAGATGCGAATATGCTGATCATCGATAGGGGTAAAGGCTTCTTTGGCTCGCTTGAGCGTGTTGTGAAAAAACAATTCGGTCATTACGCCGCCTCACCTCTCAATCGAGCGAGGATGCGGTCACGCCCCATGATGGGCAAAACACCGCTAAGTTCAGGGCCTGCTTTCTGGCCGGTGAGCGCCAACCGCAAGGGCATAAAGACAGCCCTGCCCTTTTCACCCGTCTCCGCGATGATGGCTTTTGTCCATTCGCCCCATGTGTCTTTGGTCAATTCACCCTCGGGCAAGCAAGTCTGGGCGGCATCGATCACCGCCCCCGCTTCGACAATGGGGGTGATGGGCTTGGTCGCGACATCAAACCAAATTTTCGCCTCATCGATGCGGGTGATATTGCCGCGCACCGCTTCCCAAAAAACAGCATCAGCATCAACCCCAAGCGCCGACAATTGATCCGCCACTTGGTCGTAATCAAGCGCGCCGATAATGCGGCTGTTGATCATCCGCAATTCTTCGGGGTCAAACCGAGGCGTTGCGCGGCCAAAGCGGCTGATATCAAAGCCTTCGATGACCTCCGCCATGGATTGGCGTGGTTCTACGGGGTCAGACGTGCCGATCCGCCCCAAGAGGCTGGCCACCGCGATGGGCAAAATCCCTTCTTCACGAAGCGAGGCAATCGAAAGCGACCCAAGGCGTTTCGACAGCCCCTCGCCATCAGCCCCAGCCAAGAGCGCAAAATGCCCCATTGCCGGCGCAACGCCGCCCAAGGCTTCAAACAACTGGATTTGCGCCGCGGAATTGGTGGTGTGGTCTTCGCCGCGCAAGATATGCGTCACGCCATGGTCAAGATCATCGACAACCGAAGCCAGCGTATAGATCACCCGGCCATCGGCGCGCAAGATCACGGGGTCAGAAAGCGATGACATCGGCACCGCAACCTCGCCGCGCACCAGATCATTCCACGCCACGGTCACGTCTTCGAGAAGGAAGCGATAATGCGGCTGTTCACCCGCCTCTTCACGGGCGGCAATTTCATCCGCCGATAGTTTCAACGCCGCGCGATCATAGACCGGCGGGCGGCCAGCGGCGAGTTGCGCTTTGCGCTTGAGCGACAATTCATCTTGGGTTTCAAAGCATTTATAGGCGCGCCCCGAGGCCAGCAATTGATCCAACGCCGCCAAATAGCGATCAATGCGTGAGGATTGCCGGTCTTCTTGATCCCAATTCATGCCCATCCATTCAAGGTCTTGTCGGATGCTGGCCTCAAATTCTGGGGTTGAGCGTTCATCATCGGTATCGTCGATCCGAAGCATGAAAGCCCCGCCGAGCTTACGGGCAAAGAGATAATTCACCAGCGCGGTGCGCATATTGCCAACATGAAGATTTCCCGTTGGGCTGGGAGCAAAACGAACAAGTGGTGTAGACATGTTATTCTCCTGCTTGGCGAGGGGCGATCCCAGCAAGGGAAACCCCTTCCGCAAGCGGATAGCGTGAAGTAATAGGGAAACGGCGATCACGATAGAACGCCCGACGTGTTAATTTCGGCCCAGGCGCACATTGCCGGCGCTTATATTCCGCGCGCATCAACATCACCGCAGAACGCCGCACCAAAGAAGGCTCATACCCTTCGGCAATGATGTGGTCGACCGATTGCTGCTTTTCCACCAAGGCTTTCATGATGGCGTCCAAGGTTTCATAATCGGGCAGGCTGTCACTGTCTTGTTGATCGGGACGCAATTCCGCCGATGGCGGGCGGGTGATGATGCGCTCAGGTATCACCACGCCTTCAGGCCCAAGCGCGCCTTTCGGGAAATGCTGATTGCGCCAATGGCAAAGATCAAAAACCCGGGTTTTCCAAACATCAATCAGCGGCGCATAGCCGCCGCACATATCGCCATAAAGCGTGGCGTATCCCGTGGCGTATTCCGATTTATTGCCCGTGGTCAGCACCATCTGACCCGTGGTGTTGGAAATGCTCATCAACGCTAGGCCGCGAAGGCGAGATTGCAGGTTTTCTTTGGCGAGTGCGGGGTCACCTTCGCTGAAAGGGGCGTCCAGCATCGCGTGAACAGCCTGCATCGCTGGGTCAATGTCAATATTGCGGAGCGAAATGCCAAGCGTTTTTGCCAAAGTTTCAGCGTCATCAAGGCTGATTTGGCTGGTGAAAGGCGATGGCATCATCACCGCATCAACACGATCCGCCCCCAAAGCGTCTACCGCCAAAACCGCCACCAGCGCGGAATCCACCCCGCCTGAGAGGCCCAGCACAACGCGATCAAACCCGTTTTGTTCGACGTAATCGCGAATGCCAAGCGTGATCGCCCGCCACAGGGACAGATTGCCCGTTTCAGGCTGAATGACAGAGCCTTGCAAGCGCCAGCCATCGAGCGTTTTCTTGGCTTCAATCAAGGAAACGGATTCCGTGAAGCATGGCAAATAAGCGGCGATTTTACCCCCGGGATTAACGGCAAAAGACCCGCCATCAAAGACCAGATCATCTTGCCCCCCCACAAGATTGACGTAAATCAGCGGCAATTGGCTTTCGCTGACCCGCGCCACGCTCGCCATCATGCGGTCTTCGATTTTACCTTCTTCAAAAGGTGAACCGTTACAGGAAATCAGCATTTCCGCGCCGGATTCTTCAATACATTCAACAATATCGGCGTGCCACATGTCTTCACAAACAGGAAGCCCCAAGAGCACACCGCGCAGCATCACCGGCCCTGGCATTTCCCCCGGCGTGAAGTTGCGCGGATCATCAAAAACGCCCGTCCCCGGCAAGCGGGCTTTATCGCGGATCGCCAAGACCTTGCCTTGATCCAGCACAAAAACCGAATTCCGCACCACCGCCCCATCACGACGCGGCGCGCCAAGAATAATCGCAGGCCCTTGGTCGGCCGTCAGTTCGGCTAAATAAGAAACAGCCGCATCGACGGATTCAAGAAAACCTTCAACTTGAACCAGATCATCGGTTTGATACCCCGTCAGATACGCTTCCGGTGCCACGACAATATCGGCGGATTGCGCCGCCGCTTTGGCGCGGGCATCAATCAGTTTTGACGTGTTGCCCGCGATATCCCCCATCACAGGGTTCAATTGGGCAATGGCAAAAAGAAGTTCACTCATGCCCTTGTTCTATTCCTTTTTGGTTAAGATTTCAAAAGAAACTGTTGCTGATCGTTGCATCCAAATGGCAAGGTTGTCTTAAAATCTCATCATGGATCGTGACGAAAAGGAAATGGGTATGGCAAAAGGATATATCATTGGGATGATAACCGTCGATGACCTTGAAGGCTATAAGCCGTATATGGCGCAAACCAGCGCCTTGGTCGAAGAATATGGTGGCCGGTATCTAGCGCGTGGCGGCGATATGGCGGTGGTCGAAGGCGCGCTTGACCATGATCGATTTGTAATCATTGAATTTGATGATCGCGAGACGGTGGAGCGGTTTTACAATGACCCCCGCTATCAAGAAACGCGCAAAATCCGCCAAGCCCATGCGTCAGGCACAATTTTGCAGGTTACGGGATACGAGCCAGCCTAATCAGGCTAATTCATCAGCTTATTTGCGCGGCAGTAAAAATTCACGGCCCGTTTTGACGCGGGTGACGCCATTATAGGAAATGATATCCGCCGTGGCATAGGTTTCCGACCATTGATCAGGCAGATATGACCCTGTGCCAATGACATCCACGGGCGTCTGGGCAAGGGCAAAGACCCGGCATTTTTCAGGACCAAAGCCGCTTGAACAGACAATCTTGACCTGCTCAAACCCTTCGGCGTCCAATTCTTCGCGCAACGACCATGCCGCCGCCGCTGAAACGCCAGTGCCGATCAAATGCTTTAATTCCTGATCGGTGCGATAACCGCGAATAGCATCAGCGGCGTTGCGCTCAAGCACGGCATAAGATTGCTGAACATCCAGCCCTTCCATGTATCGGCCGCCATGGGTATCGATCCGGAGGGATAGCGTCCCCGCTTTAGCGCGTTCAGGAAAGGCTCTTGCCACGGCCAAGCCATCGGTGATTTCTTGGCCAAAATAATCCACCAGCACGGTCAATGGCTCATCGGGGAAGGTTTCGTCGTAAATCTGCGCGGCTTTCACCGTTGACCCCGCATAGCCGATCAAGGCATGGGGCATCGTGCCTCGGCCTTTATCGGAGCCAAAGAACGGCGCCGTGTGATCCGTGGCGCATCCCACAAAGCCCACCGCGCCCGCGTTTGATTTCGCCGCCATCGAGCCGACCGATGCACCATAAGCCATCAATTCCGACATATCCGTGCCAGCACAATGG